>CAJFTA010000005.1 GCA_904419835.1 uncultured Pseudoflavonifractor sp.
TGAGCCAGGATCAAACTCTCAATAAAATGGTATCTAAAGAACCTTCCGGTTCCTTAAATCAATTTTATTGAAGCCTAATTCTCAGCTTCAAAGAAATTTAAAAGAGCCTCTCAATCAAGCTTGCGCTTGTCAAGAGAACTTCTTGTCCTCTTCTGGTGCTTCGTGTTTCTTCACGTTGTTTAATTTACAAGGTGCACGCCCTACCTCAGCGGCAGGAACTCATTCAGTATATCATATCTTTTTGTTGCTGTCAAGTACTTTTTTCAAACTTTTTCGAAGCTTTTCAGCTCCCAAAGTTCAATTCCAGAACTCTCATCCAGCCGCCCGCCGCCCTCGCAGCGAACTTTTATATGATATCATGTCTCGCTTCGCTTGTCAAGCACTTTTTTCATTTTGTCGTCCGTCCCCCTTTTCTCCTTCCAACGGTGGATATTTGTCTGATAGGATTCCCCCTTTCCCTCTGTGGAATACCAAATTTGCAGGCTTTTTTCGCCTGCCTGAAAAATCAGCTCCAGACTATCCGGATATACTGTCACCCGCGCCACGGTTTCCCGGAGGATATCCTCCCACAGCCCATCGCTGACCTCCGGCATAGGGAGCGTTTTCCCCCGCTCCTGTTCTTCCGCCTCTGTCATGTCTGGTTTTGCGCTGCACTGCGCCCGCACCTCCTCCAGCTCTTTTGCCGTAATGACGCCGTCCAGATATCCCTCCAGCGCACGGCGCAGCCGGCGCTCCGCCTCTCTCTGCTTTCTCGTTCGCTCCGCCGGCTCTGTTTTCTCCCCGCTCCGCATCCGCTCAATCTGTCCTGCCAGGTCTGCCAGCTCGCCCTCGGCGTCCGCCCCCAGCCGCTCCAGGCCGAACCGTCCGCAGGTAAGGAGGCTTTTGTCGTTGACCATTCTCATCCCGCAGCTGTCCCGGCAGCCCCAGCTCTTGTACACTGAGCCGTCCTTCCGGCGGCTGGTGCGGGGAATATAGGGTGCGCCGCAGCCGCCGCACCACACCCGGCCCGACGGCCAATACCGGGCCGAGTGCCGTTCTCCCCCCTGCCGCGCGGCGCTCCGCCGTTTAAGTTCCCGCTGAACTCCCTCCCAGGTCTCCCGGCTCACAATGGCCTGGTGGTGATCCCGCAGATAGAGCTGCTCCTCCTGTCCCCGGTTCTCCACCTTCCGGTGGGTGAGGTAGTCCACTGTGATATACTTTTTCTGGCGCAGATCGCCCGCATACTTTTCGTTGCGGAGCATACGGAGAATGGTATTCTCGGACCACCGTTCTGCCCTGGGCGGCGCAATCCCCGCCTGATTCAGCTCCCGGGCGATGACGTGGGCTCCCTTTCCCTCCGCCAAATATTTATGGTAGATGAGCCTAATCACCTCGGCCTCCGCCGGGCGTACGGTGAGGGCGCCCCCTCTGGTCTCAAAACCGTAGGTGGAGTCGCTGCCGAAGACCACCCCCGCCTCCATCCGGCGGCGCTGGCCCCATTTGACCCGCTGAGAGGTTTTTCGGGACTCCTCCTGGGCCATGCTGGCCATAATGGTGAGGCGCAGCTCCCCGTCGTTGTCCCGGGTGTCGATGCCGTCGCTGAGGAACACCACCCCAACGCCCGCCTCCTTCAGCCTGCGGGTACAGGCAAGGGTGTCCACTGTGTTTCTGGCAAAGCGGGAGACCTCCTTGGTCAGAATCAGGCCGAACTTTCCCGCCGCCGCGTCCTCCATCATGCGCTGAAAGGCCGCCCGGCGACGGATGCTGGTGCCCGACAGACCCTCGTCGGCGTAGACCTGGGCCAGCCGCCACCCGGGGCGGCCGGTGATATAGGTATAAAAGTACTCCCTCTGGCTGCGCAGGGAATTGGCCTGGTCCGTCCGGTCGGTGGACACCCGGCAGTAGGCCGCCACCAGCAGCTCACCCCCATCCGTCACAGTCTCCCCTCCTCCAGCAGCTTCTCCGCCTCCAGCCTGGTAATGACGCCCTTCTTATGTAAGTGGCGCACAATTCCCCGGCGTACCAAGCGCTTCAGCTCCGGCTCCATGGCTTCCTGCTCTCTCATGCCCAGCCCTCCTTCCGTTCTCAGGAGAGCATATGCCGCCGGGCAGCCGAAAAGCACCCTGCCGCTGTAAAATACCCCATGCGGCAGGTACCGCGTTGGCTACGGCCAATTCCTCCCGCCGGAAATAGTCCCGGAGCACCAGTCCCCGTTCCTCTGCCAGCGCCGCCGCCTCACGGGACACCCGGCCGCCGCAGATCATCTGCCCGGAGCGGAGGGCGCCCAGCACCTGGGCCAGGCTGTGCCGCCCGGCGGAGAGGGGCGTGTTCAGCATCCCCGCCTCTCCCTCCACCGGCAGGGGGAGAATGACGCAGTCGGCCAGGGCCGCCTCCCGCAGCGTGGCCTCTTCGGCCGCCTGCTCCGGCCTATCCCCCTGCTCCAGAGCAAAGGTGTGGACGCTGTGCCCGTCGGCGGCCAGCAGCTCCGCCAGCCTGGCCTGGCGCATATCCCCGCCAATCACCCAGAAATTCAGTTCTTCTCTCATGGATCGTTCCTCCATTCACCGCGACTACTTTATCTTATTCCCTCTGCCGGAAAGAGTGCAGAAAAAAGGCAGCGACCCGGTTCAGTTGAACCGGGTCGCCGCTTTTTCCCGCAATTTTTCATTCCCTCTCAGTTCTGGTCCGCCGCCCGGGGCAGCTTCACAGTGAAGGTGCTGCCCTGGCCAAGGGCGCTGTCCAGGGCGACTGTTCCGCCGTAGAGCTGGACAATATGCTTGACAATGGCCAGGCCCAGGCCGGTGCCGCCGTTTTTCCGGGCCCGGCCCTTGTCTACACGGAAGAATCGCTCAAAGACCCGCTTCTGCGCGTCCTCAGGGATGCCGATGCCGGTGTCGGCCACCACGGTGGTAACCCAGGCACTGTCGGCGGACACGGTCACGCTGACGCTGCCGTTCTTGACGTTGTACTTCACGCCGTTTTCCATCAGATTGAGGAGCAGCTCCTTCAGCCGGCCGGCCGGAATGGCGGCCATGGCGCTCTCGCCGGTGACGGTCAGGGTGACGCCCGCCTCCTTGGCGGCTGGCTCCAGCAGAGTCCGGGTCTCTCTGGCGGTCTCCAGCACGTCGCTGGCCTCCTCGCACTGGTCAATGGCCACCGACTCCAGCTCGGAGATCTTTAAAATATCGTTGATGAGCTCAATGAGCCGGTCCACCTCCACGCCGATCATGGTAAGGAAGCGCTTGCGGTCCTCCTCGCTCTTGACCATGCCGGAGGAGAGCATGTCGGTAAAGCCCTTGATGCTGGTAAGGGGGGTCTTGAGCTCATGGGATACGTTGGCGGTGAACTCACTGCGGATGCCCTCAGCCCGCTTGAGCTCGGTCACGTCCGAGATCAGGATGGAGGCGCCCACGGTCTCCCCCTCGTACTGCCGGCCTGTGACCGGAGAGAGGAACATGCGCAGGCTTCTGCCGTCAAAGGCCGGGTCGTCCAGATCCAGCACCACGGGGGTTTTCTCCGTGCGGACGGTCTTGAGTGCCTCCCGCAGACGGCGGGAGCGGGTGAGCAGCAGGATGCTGCTGCCGTCGGACTCATCGCTCAGGCTGAAGAGGCGGCGGGCCGACCGGTTCAGGGTGAGGACGCGCCCCTCCTCGTCCAGCAGGATGAGCCCCTCGTCCATGCACTCCAGAATCAGGTTGACCTTGTCCCGCTCGGCCCGAATTTCGTCGATATAGGCGCTCAGCCGATCCATCAGCTTGTCAATGTAGCGCAGCAGAGGCCGGACCTCGTCGTCGGCCTCATAGGCGGCCAGGGCGGCCTTATCCTCCGCCTCTCCGTCCAGCACACCCTGAAGGGCCTCTCCCACCACATTAAGGGGTCTGAGTACCATGCGGGCCATCCGGCTGGCCATGACCAGCGCCAGCACCAGGGCCACCAGGGCCGACACGAGAAAGCCGCCGGCGCTGTCCAGCACCAGGCTGTTGATGGAGGAGACGGGCATGGAGGCCCGGCCCACCATGCCGTCGGCAAAGCGCTTTGCCTCATAGAGCATGGTGATACCCGTTGTGTCAGAGGCCCGGAGGGACTCGCCCCAGCCGGTGGCCACGGCCTGCCTGAACTCCTCCCGGTCGGCGTGGTTTTCCATGGTAGCCGGATCGGCCTCGGTGTCGGCCACCACGGTGCCGTCGGTGTCAATAATGGTCAGGCGCTTCTCCGGCGCGGCCTGGTAAAACTGCTCGGTCAGCCCCTCCGGGTCGGTGATGGCGCTCTGGGCGTCCATCAGAATCAGCAGCTCGTGAAGGCTCTGCCGGGCGGCGGTCATCTCCCGCCCCCGCAGCACCCAGATGCCCGCGACGCTGGATACCAGAAGCGCCGCCAGAACGGTGAGAAGCATGGCGCAGATCAGTCGTTTTTTCATCAGAATTCCCCCTGTATTCAGAGGGCCGGGCAGCTGCCGGGGCATACCCCGGCGCCGCCCGGCCGCCGTTCAGTTCATCTTGTATCCCACGCCGCGGACGGTGGTGATGTACTCCTCTCCCAGCTTCTGCCGGAGGGTTTTGACGTGCATATCCACCGTGCGGGTCTCGCCGGTGTAGTCGTAATCCCAGACGGACTGGAGGATCTCGTCCCGGGTGAGGGCCACGCCCCGGTGGGTGGCCAGAAGGCGGAGGAGCTCGAATTCCTTGAAGGTCAGGTCCACCTGCTCCCCGCCCCGGCGGACCACCCGGGCCGCCGGGTCAATCTCCAGGTCCCCGCAGCGGATGAGGCGGCTCTCCTCCCCCTTCCGGGTGCGGCGGAGCACCGCCTTTACCCGGGCCTGGAGCTCCATAATGCCGAAGGGCTTGACCACGTAGTCATCCGCTCCGGCCTCCAGGCCGTTGACCCGGTCCATCTCGGCGGTGCGGGCGGTGAGGAGGATGACGGGCACCCCCTCCCGGTCCCGGTCCGCCCGGAGGCGGCGGAGGATCTCCAGTCCGTCCATACCGGGGAGCATGATGTCCAGGATGCACAGCACCGGGCAGTCCCGGCCTTCCTCTCCCTCAAACATGGCCTCGCCGGACTCATAGGCCCGGACCGTGTACCCCACGGACTGAAAATAATAGCGGAGCATCTCGCGGATGCTCTCGTCGTCCTCAACCACCAGAATCACCTGGGACATGGAATCTCACCCCACACAAAATTTGCCGCCGGCGTCTCAGCCGGCCAGCTCTCCGGTCACGCAGTAGATGGCCCACTGGGCGATGTTGACCGCGTGGTCCGCGATCCGCTCCAGATACTTGGCAATGATAATCAGGTCAATGGCCTGATCGGCCTCGCTGCGGTTGTTTACAATCAGCTCCACCAGCTCGTGCTTGACGGCCTGGAAGAGGCGGTCCACCTCGTCGTCCAGGTCCACCACCTCATGGGCGGAGGCGGTGTCACGGTTGGCGTAGGCGAAGATGGAGCGCTTGACCATGATGCCGGCCTTCTGGCTCATGGTGCGGATATCCTTCATGGCCTGGCTGCTGCCGGGATTGCCCAGCAGGCCGGACAGCTCGGCGATGTTGGCACACTGGTCGCCGATGCGCTGCAGGTCGGTGACCATCTTCAGAGCGGCGGAGATGGTGCGCAGGTCCCGGGCCACGGGCTGCTGCTGAAGGAGCAGACGCAGGCAGCGGTTCTCAATGTCCCGCTCCATCTGGTCCATGTGCTTGGTCATCTCCACGGCGCCCTTGGCGGCGTCCTGGTCGGCGGAGGTGAGGGACGCCGTCACCGCGTCAATGACGTCCTCCGCCGCGGCAGCCATGTCGATCATCTCGGCGTTGAGCTCCTGGAGCTCCGCGTCAAAGGTCTTTCTCATTTTATCCGAACCTCCCGGTGATGTAGTCCTCGGTCCGCTTGTCTCTGGGCATGGAGAAGAGCTGGGTGGTGTCGCCGAACTCGATGAGCTCGCCCATCAGGAAGAAGGCGCACTTGTCCGAGACGCGGGTGGCCTGCTGCATGTTGTGGGTGACGATGACAATGGTGTAGTCCTTCTTCAGGTCCCCGATCAGGTCCTCGATCTTGGAGGTGGAGATGGGGTCCAGGGCGGAGGTGGCCTCGTCCATCAGCAGGATATCGGGCTCCACGGCCAGGGCGCGGGCGATGCAGATACGCTGCTGCTGGCCGCCGGACAGGGACAGGGCGGACTTCTTCAGCCGGTCCTTCACCTCGTCCCAGATGGCCGCGCCCCGGAGGGACTTCTCCACAATGTCGTCCAGCCTGCTCTTGCTGCGGATGCCGTGGGTGCGGGGACCGTAGGCGATGTTGTCGTAGATGCTCATGGGGAAGGGATTGGGCTTCTGGAACACCATGCCGATCTGCTTGCGCAGCCAGGTCACGTCCACGCTGGGGTCGTAGATCTCCTGGTCCCGGTACTTGACGCTGCCGGTGATCTTGATGCCGGGCACCAGGTCGTTCATCCGGTCCAGGGTCTTGAGGAAGGTGGACTTGCCGCAGCCGGAGGGGCCGATGAGGGCGGTGACCTGACGCTCGGGAATGTCCATATTCACACCCTTGAGGGCGTGGTTTTCTCCGTACCACAGGTTCAGGTCCCGGGCGGAGAGAATCGTTGTTTCATCCATAAGGCTCGCTCCTTACTTTTTTCTCAGCTTGCTGCCCACCAGCTTGGCCGCCAGGTTGATGATCAGGGTCAGGATCATCAGGATGGCCGCGATGGCAAAGGCCACGTCGATCTCGCCCCGCTCCATGGCGTACATGTAGAGGGACACGGTGAGGGTTGCGCCGCTGCTGCCCATGGCCTCGAAGAAATTGTTGATGGTCAGGCCCATGCCGGCGGTAAAGAGCAGGGCGGCCGACTCGCCCACCACGCGGCCGATGGCCAGGATGCAGCCGGTGACGATGCCGTCCACCGAAGAGGGCAGGACGATGGTGCGGATCATGTGCCACCTGCCGGCGCCCAGGCCCAGAGCGCCCTCCCGGTAGGACTGGGGCACGGTCTTCAGGCTCTCCTGGGTGGTGCGGATGATGGTGGGCAGCGTCATGACCACCAGGGTCAGGCCGCCGGCCAGCAGGGAGGTTCCCAGGCCGCAGAACTGCACGAAGAAGAGCATGCCCACCAGGCCGTAGATGATGGAGGGGATGCCGGTGAGGGTCTCGGTGGCGAACTCAATGGCGGAGACCAGCTTCCGGTTGCGTGCGTATTCGGTCAGGTATACCGCCGCGCCCACGCCCAGAGGCAGCACAACAATCAGCGTGATGAGAATGATATAGAGCGTGTTGAGAATATTGGGAAGGATGCCGATGGTGCCCTTGATGTGGCTGGGCTTGGTGGAGAGCAGCTGCCAGGTCACGTTGGGCAGGCCCCGGACAAAGATATAGCCGATGATGACCACCAGCAGCGCGCAGGTGAGGAAGGCGCACAGGTACAGCAGGAACCGCAGGCTCTTGTCGTAGACCCGCCGCCGTCCGGAAAGGCGTTTCATTTCCATTTAGTATATCATCCCTTCAGGAAAATTCATAGCGGGAAGCGCGTGCTTCAGTCCTTGTTCTTTTTCTTGAGCAGGCCGTTGAGCACCACGTTGATGAGCATGATGAACACAAAGAGCACCAGGGCGATGGAGAACAGGGCCTGACGCTGGAGGGAACCGACGGCGGCGTAGGACATCTCGCTGGCCACGGCGGTGGTGAGGAAGCGGACGGACTTGAACAGCCCCGGCATGTTGGCCACGTTGCCGGCCACCATCATGATGGCCATGGCCTCGCCGATGGCGCGGCCGATGCCCAGCACCACAGAGGCGGCGATGCCGCTGGAGGCAGCGGGCACGCTGACCCGGAACACGGTCTCGATGTGGGTGGCACCCAGGGCCAGGGAGGCCTCCTCATACTCACGGGGCACCGCGTTGAGGGCGGTCTCGGAGACGCTGATGATGGAGGGGAGAATCATGACGGCCAGCACGATGATGGCGGCGAACAGGCTGGCGCCGTCGGGCAGGTTGAAGGCCTCGCGCACGGCGGGGACCAGCACAATCATACCGATGAGGCCGTACACCACGGAGGGGATGCCGGCCAGCAGGTCCACGGCGGGACGGACGATGGCGGCCACCTTCTTGGGGGCTACCTTGGAGATGAAGATGGCGGTCATCAGGCCCACGGGCACGCCCAGCACCACAGCACCGGCGGTGCCGTAGATAGAGGTGAGGATAAAGGGCAGGATGCCGAACTGGGGGTCCTTGGCGGTGGAGGCCCAGGTCTGGCCGAAGAGGAAGTCCACCAGGCCAATCTCCATGATGGCGGGCAGGCCGGAGACGATGAGGTAAATACTGATGAAGAGGACAAAGACGATGGCGACAATACCACAGAAGAAAAAGACCCCGTTCATCACCACTTCCATGGCCCGCAGCGGGCTGCGCTGGCCGGAGTGGGGCTCCCGGCCCCTCTTCTCTCTCTCTTTTTCGGCTTTCCGGGGCTGGGACTCCTGAGCGTTGGAGATGTGCAGCGTTTCATCCATAGTTTGGAAAAGCTCCTTTCGGGCGGACATTCAGTCAGCCTGAGACACCTCCGCAGGCTGTGCGGAGGTGTCTCAGGCCAACAGGTAGGGTTTTGAATCAGGCCAGGGGCACCGCGCCGGCGCCGGTAATCAGGTCGGCGGCGTCAGCGGAGAGGGCGAAGTCCACGAACGCCTGGGCGGCGTCGGACAGCTCGCTGCTGCTGTTGAACACGAAGTTGAAGTTGCGCTGCACCTTGTAGGTACCGTCCAGAACGGTCTCCTCGCTGGGAGCCACATTCTCAACGGAGACAGCCTTCACACCGTCGCTGCCCTCAACAGCGGACAGGGAGGCGTAGCCGAAGGCGTTGGGGTTGCCGGCAACAGCCTGGATGACAGCGCCGGTGGAGGTCAGCTCCTGGGTGTAGACGCAGGTGTCCTCGGTGCCGGTGATGGACTCGAAGCCGTCGCGGGTGCCGGAGCCAGCCTCACGGCCGATGAGGACCACGGGGGCATCGCTGCCGCCAACCTCGCTCCAGTTGGTGATGGTGCCGTTGGCCAGGCCGGCAATCTGCTCCAAGCTCAGGTCGGCCACGGGGTTCTCGCTGTTGACAATGATGGCGATGCCGTCCAGGGCGAACACAGTGGCGGTCAGGCCCTGGGAGCTCTCCTCGTCCTTCAGGTCACGGCTGGCCAGACCCACATCGCAGGTGCCCTCCAGAGCGGCGTTGATGCCGGTGCTGGAACCGGTGGGGTCATAGTTGACGGTCACGTCGGGGTACATCTCCATAAAAGCCTCGGCCATGGCCAGGATGGGCTTCTCCACGGAGGTGGAGCCGTTCAGGTTCACGATGCCGGACAGCTCGGTGTTCTCGCTGGGCTCGGCGGAGGGCTGGGTGCTGACCTCAGTGCCGGCGGAGGGGGAGGTGGTGGGCTGGTCGCTGTTGCCGGTGGTGTCGCCGGTGCTGCTGCAGCCGGCCATCAGGCCCACGCACATAGCCAGAGCAAGAAAGAGTGCGGAAATCTTTTTCATTTCGTTCATTCTCCAATCGTCTTTGTTCATTTCTTTATTTCGTCGTTCTCTCGAACACGGACTAGTATACCGGACCATTGTAAAGTTGTCCCGCAGGCCTTTGTAAAGCCTGTGTAAAGAGATTGCTTTTCCCATTTTGTCCATTTTACATTGCAAATATCATGTGATTTCGTGTCCATGGTAAAAAGATTGACCCAATAATTAATAAATTAACGACAAAGTTATTGCTTTTTCTCCTGTCTTATGATATAAAGGGATGCCGCCAAAACAGCCCCACTGTTTTGGTATGAAATTCAACCCTGTGATATTTTTAGAAGGAGAGAACGTGGCATGATGAAGAAACTCAGCGCTCTGTTCCTGGCGCTCGCCCTTGTTTTCAGCCTGGCCGCCTGCACCGGCGGCACGCCTGACGGCAGCGCCCAGCCCAGCGGCTCCGCCCCTGTGGCCGAGGGTAAGTTCACCCCCGGCACCTATGAGGGCGAGGCCAAGGGCTTCGGCGGCACGATCAAGGTCGCCGTCACCCTGTCCGCCGACAGGATTGACAAGGTGGAGGTCCTGGAGTCCACCGAGACCGAGACCATCGGCGAGGTGGCTCTGGAGAGCCTGCCCCAGGCCGTGGTGGACGCTCAGTCCAGCCAGATCGACACCGTCTCCAGCGCCACTGTCACCAGCACCGCCTTCATTGAGGCTGTGAACGCCGCTCTGACTGCCGCCGGCGTGGACCCCGCCTCTCTGGTCCCCGTCTCCAGCGGCGACGGCGCTGACGCGGAGGAGCAGACCCTGGAGGCCGACGTTGTGGTCGTGGGCGCCGGCGGCGCCGGCATGACCGCCGCCATCACTGCCGCCCAGGCCGGCAAGTCCGTGGTCCTGCTGGAAAAGACCTCCATGGTGGGCGGCAACTCCGCCCGCGCCACCGGCGGCATGAACGCCGCCAAGACCGAGTGGCAGGACACCAACGAGTTCACCGAGGACGCCGGCGTGGAGAAGACTCTGTCCACCGCAGCCGAGACCTATCCTGAGCTCTCCGACCTGGTGGCCACCGTTCAGGAGCAGTACGACGCCTACAAGGCCAACCCCACCGGCTACTTTGACAGCGTGGAGCTGTTCATCCTGGACACCCTGGTGGGCGGCAAGAACCTGAACAACTACGACCTGGTCAAGACCCTGGCCGAGAACTCCGCCCCCGCCATTGAGTGGCTGTCCACCATCGGCGCCGACCTGCACAACGTGGGCTCCTTCGGCGGCGCCAGCGTCAAGCGCATCCACCGCCCCGTGGACGCCGAGGGCAAGACCGTCTCCGTCGGCTCCTACATCATCCCCATCCTCCAGAAGGCCTGCGAGGACAACGGCGTGCAGATCATCTTCAATGCCCCCGCCACCGAGATCCTGATGGCCGACAGCGCCGCCGTGGGCGTCAAGGCCGAGGGCTACACCGTCAACGCCAAGAGCGTGGTGCTGGCCACCGGCGGCTTCGGCGCCAATCTGGAGATGGTGGCCCAGCTCAAACCCGAGCTGGAGGGCTTTGTCACCACCAACGCCCCCGGCATCACCGGCGACGGCATCAAGATGGCCGAGGCCGTGGGCGCCGCCACCGTGGACATGGATCAGATCCAGATCCACCCCACCGTTGAGCAGAAGACCTCCGCCCTCATCACCGAGGGCCTCCGGGGCGACGGCGCCATCCTGGTCAACGCCGAGGGCCTGCGCTTCTGCGACGAGGTGGGCACCCGTGACGCCGTGTCCGCCGCCGAGCTGGCCCAGACCGGCGGCTACGCCTGGCTGGTTGTGGACCAGAAGATGGTGGACGCCTCCAGCGTTATCGCCGGGTACATCAACGCCGGCTACACCGTCCAGGGCGACACCTACGAGGCTCTTGCCGAGGCCATGGGCGTCCCCGCCGACGCCTTCGCCTCCACCATGGAGACCTGGAACGCCGCCGTGGCCGCCGGCACTGACGCCGAGTTCGGCCGCACCAGCTTTGCCAATCCTCTGGATACCGCTCCCTACTATGCCATCCAGATCGCCCCCGGCGTGCACCACACCATGGGCGGCGTGCAGATCGACACCAGCGCCCAGGTGCTGGACACCGAGGGCAATGTGATCCCCGGCCTCTTCGCCGCCGGCGAGGTCACCGGCGGAATCCACGGCGCCAACCGCCTGGGCGGCAACGCTGTGGCCGACTTCATCGTCTTTGGCCGCATCTCCGGCCAGTCCGCCGCCGATTACGCCAAGTAATTTATTCCGTAGATATAACAAAAGGAAGGCCCGGAACCAGCTGGTTCCGGGCCTTCCTTTTGTTGTTCCCGCTGCCGCGGGGGCAGAACGTCATCTGGTCTCCTGTCCCAGCCTGCCGCTCATGACAAGCAGGATTCCGGCGGCGGCAATCATCAGCGCGATGAGTTCCATGGCCAGTCCTCCTTTCTTTCGCACGCTCCGTTCTGCCTGTATGGTACCTCGATTGTCTAAAAAAAGGGTTAAGAAAGTCCCTTGTTCTTTTAAATTTTCCGGTGATTACAGCCCCAGCCAGGCCTTCATATCCACCATGTCCCGGGCCACATAGCCGCAGGGGTAGTCCTGAAAAGCCGCCGCGGGGGTGACACCGGTGGTCACCGCTGCGAAGTGGGTTCCGGCCCGCCGGGCGGTTTCGGCGTCAATCACCGTGTCGCCGCAGTAGAGCACCTCGTCCCCGGTCACGCCCAGGGTCTCCATGGCCCGGAGCAGGCCGGCGGGGTCGGGCTTGGGGGCGTGAACCTGGTCGCCCGAGATGGTGAGGGCAAACAGCTCCCGGATGCCCAGCGCCTCCAGCACGGCCTGGAGGGCGGAGTCCCGCTTGGAGGTGATGATCCCCATGGGCACCCCCGCCGCCTTCAGGGCCTCCAGCAGCGCCCGGACGCCGGGCAGCAGCCTGGTGGTTTTGGGCTGCATGGGGCGGCACTTCTCCTGGAACAGCCGGACAAACTCCTCCTGCCGCTCGGGGCTGCTGTCGCCGGTGAGCATGGTATACCCGTCCTTGAGCAGATAGCCCACGGTGCGCCTGACGGCATCCTCGGCAGGCTCAGGGAGCCCCATCTTCTCAAACGCGTGGCGGAAGCCCACCACAATGGACTCGGTGGCGTCCCCCAGGGTGTAGTCAAAGTCAAAGAGCACTGCCTTGAATTTCACGTATCATACCGTCCTTACCTTGTTTTTGTGCTGCCTGCGGCCGTCGGTGCCGGGGATGCCCAGCTCCGTGCTTTTTCTCTCCGCCCGCTGTGCTGCTGTGGAAACCGGCCCGGAGACCGATTCCATCTTTTTTTACATTATACCATATATTTTCCCTCCCTTCAATTTCAATTCTCCCCGGCGGGGCGCCTCTCACCTCCGACAGAGAATACTTTTTCTTCCCTTTCCTTCTTTGTTTTTCCGCTCCGGCGGCCTTGACAATCACCTTTTCCGGTGATATAGTGTCAGCATCCAAACAAAGTGGCTGTGATGGGGACTGCGCCCTGTACCGCCCCACAGAGAGGAGACGCCGTTGGCTGGAAGCGTCTCCGGCACGCGGGCAGAGCAATACCACCCCTGAGCCGCCCACCGAACCCCTCCGGGCTAGGCTGGGCCGGGTCCTCCCGTTACAGAGGTCACGAGCGGCCGGATGTCACGCTCCGCACCCTCCGCGACGGCCAACTGCTCCACCCTCCGCCGAAAATGCCGCCGGGCTCTGCCCGTCCTGTTTTTCGGTCCGTGTGTGTCGCTGTTGTCCTGCTCCCGGGTGCTCTGCGCTTCTGGCAAGCAGGGTGGAACCGTGGGACGCTTTTGTCTCACCCCTGGAACACTTCAGGGGTGAGACTTTTTTGTTCTTACCCCAATTACAAGGAGGAATTATCATGGCAGAGGAAAACAATCAGTATACCTTTGAGAACCCGGAATACCGGAAGACCTACTGGCACACCTGCTCTCACATTCTGGCTCAGGCTGTGAAGCGCCTGTACCCCGAGGTGAAGCTGGCCATCGGCCCCTCCATTGAAGAGGGCTTCTACTACGACATGGACTCTCCCTTCCCCTTCACCCCCGAGATTCTGGAGCAGATCGAGGCTGAGATGCGGAAGATCTGCAAGGAGAAGCTGAAGCTGGAGCGGTTTGAGCTGCCCCGGGAGGAGGCCATCAAGTTCATGGAGGAGAAGGGCGAGCCCTTCAAGGTGGAGCTCATCAACGACCTGCCCGAGGACGCCCACATCTCCTTTTACAAGCAGGGCGAGTTCACCGACCTGTGCGCCGGCCCCCACCTGGACTCCACCGGCCGTGTGAAGGGCAACGCCATCAAGCTCACCGCCTGCAACGCCGCCTACTGGCGGGGCGACTCCAACCGGGAGACCCTCCAGCGCATCTACGGCATCGCCTTCCCCAAGAAGGAGGAGCTGGACGCCTACCTGCAGCGCATTGAGGAGGCCAAGAAGCGGGACCACCGCAAGCTGGGCAAGGAGCTGGGCCTGTTCACCCTGATGGACGAGGGCCCCGGCTTCCCCTTCTTCCTGCCCAACGGCATGGTGCTGCGCAACACCCTGATCGACTACTGGCGGCAGATCCACAAGAAGTACGGCTATGTGGAGATCTCCACCCCCATGATGCTCAACCGGCAGCTGTGGGAGCGGTCCGGCCACTGGGACCACTACAAGAACAACATGTACACCACCGTCATTGACGGCGAGGACTTCGCCATCAAGCCCATGAACTGCCCCGGCGGCATGCTGGTGTACAAGACCGAGCCCCACTCCTACCGCGACCTGCCCCTCCGCGTGGGCGAGCTGGGCCTGGTCCACCGGCATGAGCTGTCCGGCGCCCTCCACGGCCTGTTCCGGGTCCGCTGCTTCACCCAGGACGACGCCCATGTCTTTATGACCCGGGACCAGATGAAGGACGTCATCCAGGAGACCGTCCGCCTGTTTGACGAGGTCTACTCCACCTTCGGCCTGAACTACACCATTGAGCTGTCCACCATGCCCGAGGACCACATCGGCACCGTGGAGGAGTGGGAGCGCAACCAGGATATCCTGAAGAACGCCATCACCGATATGGGCAAGGAGTTCGTCATCAACGAGGGCGACGGCGCGTTCTACGGGCCCAAGCTGGACTTCCACCTGGCCGACTCCCTGGGCCGCACCTGGCAGTGCGGCACCATCCAGCTGGACAGCCAGCTGCCCGAGCGGTTTGAGCTGGAGTACACCGGCGCCGACGGTGAGAAGCACCGCCCCGTCATGATCCACCGTGTGGTGCTGGGCTCCATCGAGCGGTTCATCGGCGTCATCACCGAGCACTTCGCCGGCGCCTTCCCTGCCTGGCTCTCCCCCGTCCAGGTGTCCATCCTGCCCATCACCGACCGCACCGCCCAGTATGCCGATGAGGTCAAGGCCCTGCTGGAGAAGGCCGGCTTCCGCGTTGAGGTGGACCACCGCAACGAGAAGATCGGCAAGAAGATCCGCGAGGCCCAGCTGAAGAAGGTGCCCTATATGCTGGTCCTGGGCGACAAGGAGGCCGAGGCCGCCACCGTTGCCGTCCGCAACCGGGCCGGCGGCGACCAGGGCGCCATGCCGCTGGACGAGTTTATCAACATCCTCCGGGAGGAAGTGGAGCAGAAGATCATCCGCTGATGTTCTCTGATAAAGAACGGGCGCCGCAGAATATTTCTGCGGCGCCCACCCTTTATACCCTTGACATACCTCGATTATCTAGGTATACTACACCTAGATAATCGAGGTATTCTTTTATAATACAGAAAGGAGGCTCCTCCATGAAGCCTGACAAAAACCTGCTCTCCGGCAGCACCACCCTGCTCATTCTCTCCCTGCTCTCCGGCGGCGATATGTACGGCTACGAGATGATTGCCCAGCTGGAGGCCCGCAGCGACCGCACCTTCACCCTCAGGGAGGGCACCCTCTACCCCATTCTCCACGGCCTGGAGAACGAGAAGGCGGTCACCTCCTATGAGAAGGAGGCCCCCTCCGGCCGGAAGCGGAAGTACTACCACATCACCAAAAAGGGCCTGCGGCTGCTGGAGGAGAAAAAGGCGGAGTGGCAGGTTTTTTCCGAGAAGGTCAACGCCATCGTCACCGGCGCCGCCGGGGCCATGGCCTGACCCCGGCCGAATCCGAAGGGAGGTCGTCTCATGGCCTGGGACCCTATCCGTCAATACTGCGACCGGGTGTGCCGCCGCATCCGCTTCCGCCCGGCCCGGGAACAAATTTATGAGGAGCTGCTGGGCCATATGGAGGACCACGCCCAGGCCCTCCAGGACAGGGGCGTGGACGCCCGGCAGGCCCGCCAGGCGGCGGCCGCCGCCATGGGCGACGCCGACCGGCTGGGCGCCGACCTGGACAGGCTCCACACCCCCTGGTATCCCCGCCTCACCCGGGTGTTCTGTATTCTTGCCCTTCTGATTCTGTGCGCCGGATTCTTTGCCGCCCGGGACGGGGTTATGGCGGGCATGACCTGGGCCCCCTTTGCCGATCCCCAGGCTCTGGTTTTGGGCGATGAGAGCGGGCTTTATCCGCCCCGCACGGTTCTGGCCTCCGGAACCGCCGTGGGCGGCGGCCAAATCGGCCCATACTTCTTCTCCGATACCGGCGCCGTCCAGCTCTACCGGTATGACACAGATGCCAACGGCCTCCCCCTGGCGGAACCGGAATACTACCTGGACCTGGTGGTCTCCGCCCTGTGCCCTGCCTTCTGGCTCCCTCCGCTGGATGCCGGGTATCTCCCCGCCTCACTCAGCTGTGACAGCGGACCGCTCTCCGACCTTCCCCGCCTCTCCGCCCGCTCGGAGCGGGGTCTGTTCCGCCAGTTTTATACCATCTCCGTGTACTTCTCCCAGCCCGTCTCTCTCCCCCAGACTTTTATCATTGAGTTTGGCGATGACCACCAGCTGGTCTACCAGTTTACCGCTCAGGAGGTGACCGAGCCGTGAAGCTGCCTGTTCCCTCCCGAAAGGTCCGTCTGATCCTCAGCATTCTGTTTCTGCTGTTTTCTCTGGTATTCCTCTGGTGGGCGGTTGGTTCTCCCATGCCCACGCCCGGTCTGGCTCATCGGGCCGCCCTGCTGTCCCACGGACTCACTCCCGGCCCGGTGGAGGCCCAGGGTGAAATCCATTTTCAGAAAATCACCTCCTCTCCGTACGATAACGGAGAGGGCAGCCGCTGGCTGGTCAGCCGCCAGGGGGACGGCTGGGCGGTGACCGTCCATCCCAGGGCCGGTCTCTTCTGGTCCCAGCCCGACTTTCGCGTCCATCTCCTCACCCCTTCAGACGATTCTCCTCTGGAGGCCGTCCCCCTCCAGTACGCCAGCGCCTACCTGTGGGAGGAAGGTATTTCCGAAAATCCCTTCGACGACGGCGACTGGTACTGGGAATGGGTCTCGCTGGCCGTGTGCACGCTGCCCGACGTGTCCCGCATCGAGCTCTATCAGGGCTGGTACAATTCCATCGACGCGGGCGGTCTCTCTCCCCGGGACTGGCTGCTGGAGCATGGCAGCGCCGCCGACTGCACCCGTCTCTCGCCGGACAGCCCCTTCTGGCTGTGCCAGCAGGTCTGGAATCCCGGCGAAGGCGCCACTGCCACCCTGGCCCGGGCCTACGACGCCCAGGGTAATCTCCTCTGTGAGTGGTGCTCTTACGACGGATAATTTATCCATTTTATGGTATCTTCTCCCCAGGAGGTGATACCGTGAAGCGTCTCTTTGCCCTTGCGCTCTCCCTTGCCCTGCTCTGCCCCGCCTGCCGGGCCGCTTCCGAACCCGTGACCCGGGGAGAATTTACCGTTGCCCTTTGGGAATCCTTTGGCGGTGTGCCCTACGGGGATACCGGCGTCTTTTACGATGTCTCCCACAACCGCCCCGATACCGCCGCCATCTGCTGGGCGGCGGACATGGGCTTTGTGCTGGGCACGGGCTGGGGCCGCTTTGATCCGGACCGGCCCATCACTCGGGAGGAGGCAGCCGTGGTGCTCCGCCGTGTGGGTAACTTTTTGGGTTTTGAAACCCGCACCATGGGCAGCTTGGCCGAGTGCAACGACTTCGACGGCATCTCCCCCTGGGCGGACGACTCACTCTACTGGGCCACGGATACCGGCCTGATTCCTTGGGCGGAGGGCGGCCTAATGTCTCCCCAGGGCACCCTGACCGCCGAAGAGGCAACCGGCATCTTCACCCGTTTCTTTTTCTGATACAGCGACGCCCCGGCCGTGTAATTCCACGGCCGGGGCCTTTTTACTGCTCTGCTTCCCCTTGGTCTCCTTTTTCCAGCAGTACCTCCAGGGCGTTTTTCAAAAAGGCGGGGTAGGGTACCCCCATCAGGCCCAGGTTCTCCAGGATAGACAGCCCCTCATTTCCGATGAAGAAAATCAGCACCGCCATCCTGGCGTACTGGGCGCCGCCGGTGAAGGCGTCCAGCCGGACGGCCAGCAGTACCAGCACCAGCTCCGCGCACTTTTTGCACAGGCCACGGAATCCGGCGCCGCTGTCCAGCCGCCCGCCCTCGCTCTTGTCCGAACGCTTGAACACTGCCGCCACCACCACGCCGGAAACGCAGTCCACCGCCATGAGCACCAGCAGGGTCTGGAGTGCAATATCCCAGCCTCCCAGCCAGCCGGTGAGAATGCTTCCCGCCGCAGCCACTGCCGCCAGAATCCCAATCTTCATCTCTGCCCAGCTCACTCCGTCACCTCAGTCCAGCCCCGTACATCCGGTGCCCAGACATTGTTGTCCTCGGTGCACTCGTAGGTTTTCCCCTGGTACTTTACCCGGTCGCCGGTATGGTATGCATCCTCCGCCCCCAGAGGCTGCCTCCACTCGGGAATTTCCTCCGGGTTTTCCTCCGTCACGCCCAGGGGCGTGTACAGTGCCGGGGTCCGGTCCATGGGCCAGTCGGCCTGAGCCGTGTGGTCCTGCACCACCCGGTACAGGTTGCCCTCCGCGTCGGAAATGCGCTCCCCCGTCTTGTATGCCGTCCCCGGCATCCACTGGGGGAACAGGGCCCCCACCTTTGCCGCCTCATCGTCCTCCAGCGCCATGGCGGCCCGCTGCGCCAGTGTGACGACCGCCTCCTGCACCAGGTCGCTCCGCTCCTTCTCATAGCGCACCACGCCCCGGCGCACTTCAATCCGTCTCATATTTTGCTCCTCTCCCACTCAGGTCACCAGTTTTTCTACCTCATCCCAGGTCAGATTCAGCTGTTCCAGGTCTCCCCAGGTTACGAACCGCTCCTCCAGCTCCTCCCAGGTGACATACCAGTACACATACTCCACCGCCAGATGGCAGGGCAGAATGTCCTCAATGATGGCCCGCAGCGCCTCAAAGCCGTCGGGGATGCCGGGCACATCGGGAAAGCGCACCTCCACCGTGCCCGCCGTCCCCGTCTCACTGGCCACCGCGTTGATGCCGCATCCGGCCAGGTTGTCGTTGATGGCCGCCAGAGTAAAGCTGTCCCCGCCGATGCGGAGGAGGGCGGCCAGGGCGGCCCGCCGCCCCTCCGCCGTCCCGGCCACCGGTCTGCGGCTGAGGAGGCGCTCGATGGCCTCCAGCCCTGCGTCCTCCGCCGTGGTGAGGAGCATCTCCCGCTGGATGATGTCCAGCGTCCCCGCCACGCCGTCCAGCGCCTGCCCCTGGGCCTCCAGCTCGCCGCCGTTGATGGTGCCCTCCAGCCGGTAGACTCCCAGGGGCCGCAGCAGCTCCTTTAAATACGCCCCGCAGCTCATGCCTTCATCTCCGTCACGTTCAGGCTGCCCAGCTTGGGCAGCTCATCCTGCTCCACGGCCACGTCCGCCGCCGGCGCGGTCAGGTCGTAGTTTGCCACGCCCTCCACGCCGAAGATCACCGCCCCCAGCCTGGCCCTCAGCACGTCCTGTCCCAGGAGTCCGCCGTTGAACCAGCTCCGCAGGGCCTGCTCCACCGCTGTCCGCACGCCGGCGGCGTCGCTGCCCTCTTTTGCCGCCACTGACACCGACACGTCCACGGTTTTCTCCCTGGGTGCGAGCACCTGCACATCCACGGCGATCTCCCGCCGCTCCTGGAAGTAGTCGGTCAGCTTCTCCAGCAGTTCCTCATCCGGGCTGCCCGCCGCCGTGGACACCACCACGTCCACTGTGCCTATCCCCCGGTTTCTGGGCAGCACCGCCGCGGCGGCCACCTCCGGGAAGGACAGGGCCCCCTGCTCATAGAAGGCGGCGTTGGCCCCGTTGGGCAGGCGCCGGAAGGTCTCCAGCACCCGTGCTCTCAGGGCCTCGTCGTCCTCCCGGTCGGTGCCGCCGGTAAAGCCCTCCGGGTTGGAGCAGCGGCTCACCCCCACCGGCGCCACCGCCATGGTCAGGATGGTCCCCGCCGCCGCGTTGCCCGCCGCGCCGGGCTCCACCGCCCTGGCCAGGGCGTCAGCGTACAGACTCCCCGCCTGGAGTACGGCCGTCTGGGTGGTCTCAAAGCGTACCAGCCCCGCCGTCATGCACACCGTGCCCGCCGGAATGCTCAGGTCGGTGCCTCCCGCCTGGTCCACGTGGAAGCGGATAGCGCCCACCGACCGGGCCGCCTCCTTCCGCTTCAGGCCCCGCAGGAAGGCGTGCTGGTCCAGGTACTCCCCTGCCGCCGTCTGGGGAAAGCACTGCCGCGCCGTCCAGTCGGCCTGGACATACAGGGCGTAGACCTGGGCGGCCACCGCGTAGAGCCGCACCGCCATATCTCCGTCCTGTCCCGCCGTCTGGCCTGTGGCCCCGGTGAAGGCGGCCGCCAGCTCGCCGTATATCTCATCCACTGTTTTCATCTTGCTGTCACTCCTCCAGGGCCACGCCCGCCGTCATGGCGGCGCCCTCATAGGTCAGCTCCACCTTCAGCACGCCGATCCCGTTCTCCTCTGTCAGTTCCACGCCGGTGACCTCCAGGCCGTCCTCCCCCTCCAGGGCCTCCTGGACGTACTGTCTGGCCATGGCCAGCCGGTTTCCCGGCTTTTCCCTCGTCAGGAGGTAAAGCCTGCTGCCCAGGTCGGGCAGAAAGGGGAAGCTGCCCCGCCGCAGAGTGAGCTTCCACAGCACCCGCTGCAAAACGGCGTCGTTCCCCTCCGCCCGGGCCAGGCCGCCCTTTCCGTCGGGCACATAGTCCCCGTCCCGTATCATCAGTTCCGTCATGCTCCCCCGCCTCTGTTCAGCATGTCCTCCAGGGGCACGCCGTTGACGAGCACCTGGCCCACCAGGCTCACCGTGCCGTCGTTTCCCAGCTTGATGGCCGCGTTCCCCTGCCCGGCGCGGATAAGCACCTCGCCGGGGTTCAGCTCTCCGCCGCAGCGCGCGCCCACCACACAGGCGTGTTCCCCCTCCTGCTTGAGCACCAGCACCTCTTCCCCCACGGCGGGCCGCCAGACGTAGCCCCCGGGGGCAAAGACGGCCAGCGCCCGCCGCTCCGCGTCCAGGTAGGCGCCCGCCGGGTCGCCGCTCAGGGTGGCCTGTCCCACCATGGCCGCTCCGTACCCTCTGCCTTTTTTCCGCTCAGAAAGCCACACGGGCCTCCTCCTCTCTCAAACCGCAATCTCCCGCTCGCCCAGCTCCAGGGTGGTGCGGAGTCCCTGTCCGCCTCCGCTGTGCCCGGTGGACAGCACCCGCCACACGCCGGACAGGCCGTACCGCTCCAGATTCAGTTCCGCCAAATCCCCGGGCCAGGCCTCTGCCCGGCCTGCCAGTGTCAGCTCCAGCCGCAGCCGCTGCGCGGCGGACTGCTCCAGCTGGAACCGTCCGCTGTACCGCATGGCCTGGTAGCTGCTCCTGCCGGGCATGGTGAGCACCCGCCGGCACATGCCGCCCCGGTCCAGGACGGACTGATTGACCACCCGCTGTACGCTCTGGGTGGTTCTGTCCCGTACCAGCACCTCGGAGAGCACGCCGTAGCGCCTCTCCGTCCACCGTATCTCCTCCACGGCGGCGCTGTTGTCCAGGACCAGCCGCGTTCCGTCCGCCCATGGGGTGAGGTGGAGGATGCCCAGCCGGTCGAACCGGGGCTCCACGCCGCCGTAGTACCGCGCGAAATTGTAGAGCACCTGCCACTCGCTGCTGCCGCTCTCCACCGAGAAGCCGGGCACCGCCGGCAGGCTGGCCCCCTCCGCCGTCTGAATGCCGTAGGGGGTCACGTGGTCCCGCAGGATGTCCCCCAGGGTGGCGGTCTGGTAGTCGGCGGGCTCTGCCTCATTGTCCAGCAGCCGCGCGGCCATGCCCCGTCCTGAGATAAGCAGGGTGCTCCCGCCGCTGCCGCAGCTCCACTCGTACTCGTCCACCACCCCGCGGAACACGGTCTCGCCGTTCTCAACGGCCACAAACTCCACCGCGTCGGACAGCGCCCCGTCCAGCCCGCTCCCCCAGGGGCAGCGCACCTCAAAGCTGTCGCAGGGGGTGCCGGTGCCGTAGTTCAGCGTCCACTCCAGCAGCGCGGGGAGGGCGTATTCCCTCCCGTCGTATCCAATCAGCCTTCCCGTCACTTCACCCGCACCCGCTCTCCGGGATAGATGAAGTTGGGGTTTTTGATTTGGGGATTGAGCTTCACCAGAGCCTCCACCGTGGTTCCGTAAAGCAGGGAGATGCTCCACAGAGTCTCCCCCACAATCACCGTGTGATAGGCCGTTCCGCTCTCCGCGCTGCTGCCGGTGCTCCCGGTGCCGCCTGTCTCACCCGCAATCTCTTTCAATCCCTCCTGATAGCCGTCGTAGCACTCCCAGAACTCAAAAGCGTAGCTGACGTAGTCGGCCCTGGGCTCCTGCTTCAGAGAGAGCGCGGCGAAGTAGGCCTTGGCCGACTGCCATACCGGGTGGATCAGCAGCCCGGGGCCCTCGCCGTAAAAGACGGACGCCAGCTTTTTAAACTCGTCGTAGGCCCCTTGGCCCACAAACTCCCCCTCGCCCTTCATAACCCGCCGGGTGGGCCCCAGGTCCTGGAGGCAATACCGGCCGAAGGGCACCTTCCGGGCCACAACTTCCCGTCTGTATTCAATGGTGTAGACCCTGGGATTGTGGGGCCACACATAGTTCTTGTACCGCATTGCCGCCAGTTTGCCCATGTCCATCCCCCTCAGTAAAGTTCAAATCCGCCGTCATACCGGCGGGCATCCCGCTGAAAGGCCCGGTCCATCTCCGCCAGCCCCCGGATAGCACCACTCTGCTCCTCCGCCGGGAGAAAGACCGCGCCTGTCCGGCTGGGCCGGTATTCCGCCGCCGTCTGTGCCTGTCTCAGCCGCCTGTAGAGCCCTTCTCCGGCCGAGCGTCTGCCCAAAAATACAGCGCCCGGCCCCTCCGGCCAGCCCCTGATCTGGCCGTCTGTCAGCTCCGCCAGTCCGCCGTTCTGATTCCGCGTGTCTCTCCCGTCTGTCTCCCCTTCGGCCCTCGCCCCGGCTGCCGGGCCGCTGCCGCCCCAGGCCGCCCCACCGCCTGCTGCCGCGGACGCGGGTGCTTCCATCCCCTGCTCCCGCGCTTTTCCCCGCCTCACGCCGGCGGCACGGTGCTGCTCCAGCAGGAGCTCCGCCGTCTCGCTATTTTCCCGCTCCTCCTGGTCCGCCAGGGCCAGGGCGATGTAGTCCGTCATATCCGCTCCCCCCGTTTCAGCCGCTCATACCGCTCCAGGTCAAAGGCCTGGTTTTCCCCGGCGTTTGCCGGGGCTGCCGGCCCTCCGCACACCGGGCAGCGGCCCTCCTGGGCCTCCGCCCGGCAGGTGGGACACAGGGCCGCCAGCTCCTCCTCCTGGTCCAGCAGCAGGTTGAGGGCGCACCAGAGGTAGTCCCGGCCGGTCATCTCCCTTGCCCGCGCCTCCGTGGGGAGGGCCCCGAATGCTTTGAGCACACGCCAGCGAAGGCGCGCCTCAGGCGTGTGCTCCAGGCTTTTTTTAGGGCGTCCACCCGCTCCTCTCCGTCCTCCGGCCCGGGATTTTCCGCCCGGTTCAGGCCGCTCCACAGCCTGGCCAGGGTTCCAATCTCCCCGGCGGAGAGCCCCTTGAGCGCCGCCTCCCCGTCTGTAAACACCGGCTTTCCGCCCCGCTCCAATGCCCTGGCGAGCAGGCAGGCGTTGGCGCACAGGGCCTTCTCCTCCTCCCTGTGGGCCAGCTGCTCCGCCTCCCGGCCGGCCTCCAGCAGCTCCAGGGCGGAGAGGAGCCGCAGCTCCATGCCCTTTCCCGCCTTTATCCGCCGCCTGCCGCCCAGCAGCACCGTCCAGTTCTCCTCCACGCCTTACACCTTCATTTCAATCCGCTTGGCCGCCACAATGGTGATTTTCTCCACCACCATGGCCCCCAGGGCACCGGTCTCGCCGATGGCGCTCCACTGGCAGCCGGAGTAGATAATCTTCCGGTCAGGCTTGCAGATGACCAGGTTGAAATCCTCCAGGTCGTGGAAGTTGATGCCGTCCCGGATGGCCTCGTCGGTGGCGTAGAGCCTTGTCAGCTCCAGCACATGGGTCCGCTGGCCGGGGATGGTGGCCACCGGCTCGTCCTCGCCGAAGGCCTCCACGGTCTGGCTGGTCTTGCTGGTCCTGGCGGAGTAGCTCTGGACCACCGCCACCTTTTTGCCGTCCACCTCCAGGTATATGTCGCTGCTTGTGGGAAATCCCGACAGATTCATGTGTGTCCCCTCCCCTTTACACGGTGATGTGCGCGGTGAGCCAGATCTGGTTCATGCCGTGGACCACTGCGAAGGAGAACTCCACAAGGCATACGGTGGGGTCCTCCTCCAGTGCGGACACGGCCACGTTCTCATATGCGTCGATGATCTCCCGGCTCACCCGGTTTTCCAGCTCCACCACCACCTGCGCCCGCACAGCGCCCCTGCTCTGCTCGGTGTTTTTGGCTCTGTGGAACTTGGACCGCAGGCTGCTGCGCAGCCCGGGGATCACCTCGTCGACGATGAGAATGGTGGACAGCTCCCGCCAGGTGCTGTCGGGGGTCTCGCCGGTTTTGGTCCGGCTGGTGACGCCCCGCACCACGCTCACCACCCCGGCCAGGTTCTCCAGGGGGGTGACGCCGCCCCGCACCAGGGTGTCAATCTCGTTGTCGTCGTACCGGGCGCTCAAGTCGGCCAACCCCTTCAGCTCCGCGCCGCCCAGGGGGACGGCGGGGTCGCGCTCCCCGGCGATGGCTCCCGCCACGGCGGCGGCGGCCCTGGCCCCGCCGGGGGCGGTGAGCACCACCCGCTCGCAGTTGAGACTGCCTGCCCGCTCTGCCAGCTGGCCGGGGCTCTCGCCGGTCCCGCCCGGCACCACAGCGATGCGCTCCCGCCGGGCCTCAGACGCGGCCTTCACGCTGTCCCGCAGGGCCTGCTGTACCGTCAGCGTCTCGCTGTCGCAGACCGTGATGGCCACGTTCTCCTCTCCGGAGAGCAGGGCGAAGGCATCCTCGTAGTCCTCCTCCGCCACGGGCACGGCGTATACCGCCCCCGCGCCGTTGAGAAAGAGGAGCTTCACCAGCTCCGTCAAGGCGTCCCCGGCTCCGAAGGCGGTCTCGGCCTCCTCCAGCCTTGTCAGCTTGTACAGGGTACCCGTCTCGCCGCCCTCGCTCACCGCCGCGATGCCCACCGTCTTGCTGCCGCCGGAGGCTGCCACCACTGCGGAGGCGTCATAGCTGGAGTAGACCCCCGGCCGTTCATGTCTTGTCACGCTCATACTCTCTCCCCTCTGATTTCAAAGTCCAGGAAGGCGCCGCCCTCATCGGCCACGGCGTACAGCCTCGCCTGGCACACCGCCTCCACCGGGCAGTGGTAAAGCTGGCTGTCCTCCTGGAACTGTGTCTCTCCCGCGGAAAATTCCAGGATACTCAGCCCGTCGGGCCCCGGGCCGCTGAGGGCGGCGGACAGGGTGTCCAGCGCCCTGTCGACAGCCGCCGCACCGCCGCTGCTCCGGGCGGCATACAGGTCCAGCCCGAAGGTAATCTTTACCCGTCTGCCGTAGAGCTCCTCCCACCGTCCGGTCTCCTGATTGTACCGCTCGCCCAGATAGTCCTGAAAGCCCGCCGGGCCGCCCTCGCAGCTGCGGAGGGAGACGGCGGCGGCCGCCCCCTCTCTCCGCGTCCGCCGCCGCTCCGGCCAGGCCGTCACGGCATCCAGGCCCTGCTCCGTCAGGAACGCGGCCATGCGCTCCCGAATCTCATCCAGTCCCGCCATCCGTCTCCCCCTCTCCCGGGTCCTTCACCGTCAGGATGGCCCACCAGTGGCTGACCGTGTCGCCGATGCAGATGGGCTGTGCCGCCGCCACCCTCAGCCGCAGGCCCCGCCATTCCAGGTGTCCCTCCTCCATGTTCTCCAAAGGCGTGTCCGCCCCGGCCAGACAGAGAAAGCGGTCCTTCCGCACTGCCCCCATGGGGGAGGGTTCCGTCTGCCGCCAGGTCTCCCGCCGCTCGGTCACAGGCTGGAGGAAGGCCCGGATGGTCTCCTTCTCCCCTTCCCGCCTGCATAGGGTCACGCTCTGTCCGTATTTGTCCAGCAGCGTCTCAAAGGTCCCGCTCACCCCGGCACCCCCAGGAAGCAGAAGCCCTCGTCCCTCAGGTAGGGCCGCATCACCTGCTCCGCCTGCCGCCGCAGGCTCAGGCTTCTGTCCCCGGCCCCTCCGCCGTCCCGGTGGTGGATGGTCAGGCTGCCTGCGGTAAAGGACTCCACCTCATCGGCGGCCCCTGCGGCGCACAGCCCGGCCAGGCCCAGCCAGGCGGCCCCCATGGTGAAGGCCGCGCCGCAATCGGCCTTGGTGATGCCGGCCTTCAACCTGCCCTCCAGCTCCTTCTCGGCCAGATCGCACAGAGCCTGCAGCTCCTCCATCCGGTTCTCGGGCACCTGCCCCAGCTGCCGGGCCAGCTCCGCCGTCTCTTCCGCCATACCGTTCCCTCCCGTCTCTTTTGAATGGGGCGGGCCGGAGTACAGCCCACCCTCTCTGTGTTGTCTTACACCTTCAGTACCCGGCTGGCATCCTGGTAGAGCTTGGCGAAGCCGCAGGTGCTGGTGATGGCGGCCCGCTCCAGCTGCCGGTCGATGAGCTTGTCGTACTCCACGGTCACGTCGCCGGCCTGTACCATCTCCAGGGCGTAGTTCCTGTCCAGGCCGATCATGGTGCCCTCACTCATGGCGGAGGTACGCAGCAGGTTGGCGCCCAGGGGGGTGGTCATCTTGCCGGTGCCCTGGAAGTTGAGGCCGGTGAGGGGGTTCTGGAACTCGCTGAGCTTGAGCATCTTGAGCATCACGTCCCCGGACACCAGCATGGTGTTCATCTCGTAGGGGTCGAACTGGGCCCAGAAATCCACCAGGTCGTCGTAGGTGAGGGTGCCGGAACTCCCGCCGATGGGGGAGGTGCCCACCTTGTACTGCTTGGCGGCGTTATCGTTGCCGTCGCCGTTGACGAGCACGTCGATGGCGTCCTCCAGCAGCATCCGGTTGATGTGGGCGCCGATCTGGCGCAGGGTGACGGAGAAGAGGTCCAGCTTCTGCCACCGGATGGCCTCGTAGCTGGCCACCAGCATCCGGCCCCGCTTGTGGAGCTTCACCAGGTTCTCCTGGGTCTTGACCTCGGTCTGGGGGATGGCGGCGCCCTCCTCCACGCTGCGCAGCTCCTTCTCCTCCTTGCCGGGCACGGAGGCCACGGATCGGTAGTCCATGCCCTCGATGCGGGTGGTGGTGGCCACGATGGAGGGCAGCAGGTTGGCCTCCTCCATGCCCTGGCGCACGGCCCGGGCGATGTACTCGGGGAAGAGCACGGCGGAGTCGGAGGTGCGGAAGAACTTCTCCACCACATCGCTGCCCGCGCCCTTCACCTTGATGTCAAAGCGCTTGAGCTGCCGCTGGTAGGCGTCCAGGCCCTCCAGAGGGGTGCCCTTGTACTGCTGGTCGGGGTCCTCCCGCTCCAGCACCTGGGTGAAGGACTGGCCCGCCTGCCGGTACATGCCCTTTTCCAGTCTCACATTGTCATAAGCGTATCCCATGTTTTCTGCTCTCCTTCCTCCGGCGCGGCGCGCCGGCACTCCAGTTTTCTCTCCGCCCTGTGATTAGAGCAGGATGGTGGCCTGCTTTTTGGTGCTGCCTGCCTCCACCACCAGGTAGGCGGTACCGGACGCATTGGTCTTGACGCCGCCGCCAGCGTTGGCGGACAGCTTGGTGTAGCCTACGGCCACGGCGTCGCCGCAGGTGACCTTGACAAAGCCCCTGAGCTGTACCAGGGCCAGCCCGTCGTTTACCTCCAGTGCCACGCCGCAGAAGGCCTCCCCATCGCCGCAGGGGCCCACCTTGCCGTCGCCGGTCATCTTGACGGGGCCGCCCGTGAGGCCATCCTCCGCCAGGAACGTGGCCACCATCTCGCCGATGCCTTCAAACGAAACCTTTGCCATACTCCATTCTCCTTTCTTTTATCCGCGCCTCAGATGAGGAAAGCGCCGTCTCTCTGGTCCATCTCGGCCTGTTCTGTGTGCCGGGGCAGCTGTACCGTGAGGGGGAACCGGTCCTCCAGCCGTTTCTGGTAGCTGTCCCGCAGAGCCTCCAGCTCCTCGCCGGTGAGCTTGTCCGCGATGCTTTTGCGGATATGCTCCTCCACGCCCTTTTCACAGATGCCGCCCAGCCGCAGCACCTCGCCCCGCAGCCGCTCCAGGTACTTCCGCCCCAGGGCGGCCTCCTCCTCCAGCTGTTTCGCTCTGCTCAGCAGCACAGGCTGGTCCTTCAGATATTCCATCAGGTCGTTCTCCTGTCCGCCGCCCATTCGCTTGATGACCCCGGCTCTGGGCTGGGCGGGCACGGCCACAAAGGACCACTCATAGGCATCGGTGGCGCCGGCCAGGTCGGCCCAGCACAGCCGTCCGCCGTACACCTGGCCCTTGGTGTGGGTGCATTTCTTCCTGTCCCGGATGTCCTCTCCGCAGATGGAGCACACCGCCCGCTCCACGGCGCACCCCACGGACACCTCCCGCTTGATGCCGCCCTCGATCTCGGCGATAAGCCCCTTGTTCTCCTCCGTGCGCACCATGTAGGCGTATCCCTTCAGGTAGCAATACCGGTCCCCGGCCCTGGTGAGCACGTTTTCCTCCCGCACCACCTCGGTGCGGTAAATCCGGGCCGCCTGTCCCTTGGCGCTCCACTGGTGGTCAAAGATGCCGCTCTTTCCCTCAAAGCGCTCTGCCAGCTCCTCCAGGGTTCCCTCGGGGAACCGCTCCCCGTCCCGGTCGATCTCGTTGTCGCACAGCCGCACGGCAAAGGCGTATACCTCCTCCGCCGTCAGGGCCTTCCGGCTCCAGCGGTTGATGAGGGCCAGGTCCCGCTCCTCCACGGTGAGGGGCTGCCCCATGTCCGTCTGCTTTACAATGTCCATCTTCTACCCCCTGTTCTCCTTCGGCTCACTGCCTCTGTTCCGCTCCATCCAGCTCCAGGCGGATTTTCCTGGCCTGTTCCCGGTAGAGCTCTGCCCTGGACTCCTCCACCAGGTCCTGGAGGTTGATGTCCTCCCAGTCCACATTTACCCCGCCGCCGTAGCCCTTCAGCTCCAGCCACAGCTCGCAGATCCGCTCCACCACCGGCTCCAGCCCCCGCCGGATGGCCGTGAGCTCGCTGGTCATCATGTCGGCCTGCTGGGCGCTCATCCGCTCGGTGGAGGACCAGGACAGGCCCAGCAGGAAGGGCGGGATACCGGTCCTGGCCACAAGCTGCTCCAGGATCTGCCGCACGGGCACCTGGCTGTCCAGAATCTGGTTGTCCGCGCCGATGACCTTGATGTCCACGTCTCCCACGGCCACAAAGTCCCGCACGCTGCCGTTTTTCCCCGCCTGCATGGCGGCGGACCACTCCCGGGCGATCTGCTGGCTGCGCTCCGCGGCGTAAGCCCGGTCCATGGCGTCCTCGCCGGGCTTGTAGACCACGGCGAAGCGGACGTTGCCCATCCGCTCCCAGTTCATGCCCTCGGCCTGGTAGATTTTCAGCAGGATTTCGGTGAGGAAGGGCATGGACCGCAGCAGGGACACGCCGTAGGGGCTGTCGGTCTCCGGCTGGAAGGGGGTGAAGAGGAGCAGCTCCTGGCAGGGCAGGTCCTCCAGAACGCCGTCTCTCCCCCTGGCACACAGGGTGATGTCCAGGGGTGTCTCCCCCTCTCTGATCTCCACGTCGGCCACATTGCCGCACAGCACGGCGGCGATGCCGTCCCGCCTGCCGTTGAGGACGATCTCCCCCACCGCTCGCCCGCAGGTGAGCATGGAGTCCAGGTAGCAGTCCAGGAAGGACTGAATCCCCCGCTGGCCCCGTCCGGTGCTGACGGTCCGCAGGAACCGCTCCAGCTCCCCCTGGCCCCGCCGATCGCCGCACTGTACCACCGGTCCTCCTGCCAGGCGGATCAGCTTCAGGATGGCGGCGTCCACAATGGGCACCGCCTCCCGGATGCTGCGGTACAGTGCAATCTCCCCGTTTTTCAGGGGCACATACCCATCCAGCACGCCGAAGGGGTGCCGTCCGCCGTCCCGCAGCTGGACGGCTGCCCCTGCGGGCGTCTCTCTCTTTTTCTTCTCCCAGAATCCCATTCGAGCCCTCCCGTCTCCTAAAATCTTGCCCGCTCCACATAGGCCGCGCCCAGATAGGGCGGCTCTCTGCCTGCGGCTACCGTGGCCGCAAAGTAGCGGATCTCATCCATGGCGTGGTCGTGTTCCTTGCGTACCCGGTCCTGTCCGCCTCCCTCGGCCCAGCAGTAGAGCTGAAACTCCCGCAGGGCGTCGTCGCACCCCCGGCAGATCACCAGCTTTTTCTCCCGCAGCAGCTCTGCTGTGGTGCGGATGCCGGAGAGCACATTGTTCTCCGCCTTCACCACCCGCAGGCCATCCCGCCGCAGGACCTCGATAAAGCTGGCCGCCGACGGGTCCACCACCACCAGCCGGATGTCCCGTCCCCCCGCCAGAGCCCGCAGGTCCTGCGCATACTCCCCGTCGGTTTTCTGCCGCTTTTTCTCTCTGGAGTCGTAGTAGAACTCCTTCACCCGGTACCAAACGCCGTCCTTCCAGCCCCACAGCCCGAAGGAGGCGGGGTTGACCGTGCCGTAGTCACAGGAGATGCACCACCGGCTCAGTCCGTCGGGCGGGTCCTCCAGGTATGTCTCGTCGAAGAAGTCGTAGACCCGCCCCTCGGCGGCCGCCCACTCCCCCAGCACAAACCTGCGGTAGAAGGCGCCGCTGAACATCCGACTGTACCGCTCTCTTATCTCCGGCCTGAGCCCCGGGTTGTCCTCCATGGTAAAGTGGAGGTAGAGGGCGTTGCGCGCCTCCGCCTTCTGAATCCACTCCTTGTAGAACCAGTGCTCCGGCCCCTCGGGGTTGCAGTTGAACCACAGCCTGCTCCCCGCCACCGAGCACCGGGCGCAGGCCTGCTCCACAAAGGACCGGGGCATAAGGGCAGCCTCGTCCAGCAGCACCCCCGCCAGGGTCACGCCCTGGATGAGGGCGGCGCTGCCCTCGTCCTTTCCGCCAAAGAAGTAGAAGGTGTTCTCCCGCCCGCCCCGCCGGACGGTGAGGAGGCTGCGGGACACCTTTTCCTCACACCGGAACCCCAGCTCCTCCAGCACAGGCACCAGTCCTCTCACCAGGTTGCGCCGCAGTGACACGGTGGTCTTGCCGCACAGCCCGAAGGCCGCGCCCTGGAATCTGGCCATGGCCCAGCACACAAAGGACAGGCCCATGCAGAAGGTCTTTCCGCTTCTGACTGCGCCGTCGCAGATAATGGCGTCATGCCGCTGCTCCGGCCCGCACCACCACCGCAGCACGGTTTTCTGCTTTTCGGAAAACGCCCAGCTCCGCACTCATTCGCCCCTCCCGGACATCGCTTCTCCGCCGGACTCTCCCCCGGCGCCCTGATCTCCAGCGCGCTCCAGCGCCCGAAGGAATGCGTCGGCCTCGCCCTCCTCTCCCCGTTCCAGCATAGCGGCAATTTTCTCCAGCACCGCCATCCGATCCATGAGCTTGATCTCCACGGTTCCGTTTCCGCTGCGCTTGAACTCGGTGAGGGCGGAGAGGTCCAGATTATCGATCTCGTCCATCCGCTCTCCGTCCAGAAAGGCCAGCTTGACCGCGTCGTTGACCTTCCCGCCGGCCAGGTGCTCCATGTATCTCACCAGCGCGTTCAGCCACCTGGCCCGTTTTTCCCCCGATTCGCTTCTCACTCCACTCACCTCTCAACCCCATCCGTTCCAACACGAAAAATTGTTGTTTTCCGTGCACCAACCGGGAAAAATTTTTTCTTCTCTGCTTCAGCCTCGAAAAAGGGCGCAAAAAAGCTCCCCTGCGGATAATCCGCAGAGGAGCTTCAGGGGCAGATGATTTACTTTTTCAGGCTCTCAGCCCAGGCGGTATACTTGGCCACCTTCTCATCGGCCTCCGCCTTGGCGGCGCCGTTGGCCAGGATATAGACCTTGACCTTGGGCTCGGTGCCGGAGGGCCGGACGATGAGGCTGGTGCCGTCGGTCATCTCATAGCGGAGCACATTGGAGCCGGAGAGCTCCATGGTGCTCCTGGCGCCGTCGGCCACATTGACCACGGAGCCATCCTTATAGTCCTTCTGCTGCTTGACGGCCACGCCGGCGATCTCCACCGGGGGCTTCTCCCGCAGGCCGGCCATCAGGTCGGCCATCTTCTTCAGGCCGTCCAGACCGGGCATGACCAGGTTCAGGGTCTTCTCGCCGTAGAAGCCGTACTTCTCATAGCACTTCTGGAGGGCGTCGTACAGGGTCATGCCCTGTCCGGCGTACCAGGCGGCCATCTCGGTGAGGGACAGGGCGGCGGTGACGGCGTCCTTGTCCCGGACGTAGTCGCCCAGCATGTAGCCGTAGCTCTCCTCGTAGGCGAAGATGACCTTGCCCTCGCCGGCGTTCTCCAGCTTATCCTTCTTCTCAGCCAGGAACTTGAAGCCGGTGAAGGTGTCGTAGCACTTCAGGCCGTTGGTCTCGGCCACCTTGCGGGCCATCTCGGTGGTGACGATGGTCTTGAGGGCCACGGGGTTCTCAGGCATCTTGCCGGTGCGCTTCTTGGCGCCGATGAGGTAGTCCAGCAGCAGCACACCGGTCTGGTTGCCGGTGATGGTGATGTACTCGCCCTTGTCGTTCTTCACCATGATGCCCACCCGGTCGGCGTCGGGGTCGGAGCCCAGGATAAAGTCGGCGCCCTCCTTCTTGGCCAGATCCACGGCCAGGTAGAAGCCCTCGGGGTTCTCCGGGTTGGGGGAGACCACGGTGGGGAAGTTGCCGTCAATAACCATCTGCTCGGGGACGCAGATGACGTGCTTCATGCCCAAACGCCTGAGGGCCTCGGGGATGAGCTTGTAGCCGGTGCCGTGGAAGGGGGTGTAGACCATCTTGAAGGTGTCGGCCACCTTCTCCACGGCGGCCTTGTCATTGACCTGACCCATCACGTTGGAGAGGAACTTCTCGTCGGTCTCAGCCCCCATCAGGGTGATGAGGCCGGCCTTGACCGCCTCGTCGTAGTCCATGCGCTTGATGGAGTCGAACAGGTCCAGCTCCTCCATCTTGGCGGCGATGGCGGAGGCGTGGTGGGGGGGCAGCTGGGCGCCGTCCTGCCAGTAGACCTTGTAGCCGTTGTACTCCTTGGGGTTGTGGCTGGCGGTAACATTGATTCCGGCGATGCAGCCGTATTCCCGCACGGCAAAGGAGAGCTCGGGGGTGGGACGCAGGGCGTCAAAGATGCGCACCTTAATGCCGTTGGCGGCCATGACGCAGGCGGCCTCGCGGGCAAACTCGTCGGAGTGATTGCGGCAGTCGAAGCAGACGGCCACGCCCCGCTCCGCGGCGTTGCCGCCCTCGGCCAGGATGACCTCGGCGAAGGCCTGGGTGGCATGGCGGATGACGTGGATGTTCATCTGGTGAAGCCCCACGCACATGGTGCCCCGCAGTCCGGCGGTACCGAACTCCAGGGGCGCAAAGAAGCGGCTTTCGATCTCCTTTTCATCATTGGCGATGCTGCGCAGCTCTTCTTTCTCCGCCTCGCTGAGGGCAGGGCTGTTCAGCCATTTCTCGTACATATCACGGTAGGACATGGGACTTACCTCCAATATCTGAATTTCCGGAATCACAGTTTCCCGCTGTTGTGATTATAGCACAACCCAGCCCGGCTATCCACCCCCCAAGTCCAGAATTCCCTACAAATTTTTAACGCGAAAAACCGCGCGGAGCCCTTGGCGCGACATACGCAGAGCCGCACGGCCAGCCCATGGACAGGGTTTACTTGTGATAGCTGGAGCCCTCGGCGATTTTAAAGCCGCGGTAGAGCTGCTCCAGCAGCATAACCCTGGCCAGGTGGTGGGGGAAGGTCATTTTGGACATGGACAGGCGCAGGTCGGCCCGCTCCTTGACGGCGGGATGGAGGCCGTAGGAGGAGCCTATCACAAAGCAGAGCTGGCTGCGGCCCTGTCCGGCCCAGTCGGTCATGCGGCGGCTGAGCTCCTCGCTGGAGAGGCCCTTGCCCTCCACGCACAGGGTGGTGACGGCGGCGCCTCTGGGCAGGCGCTGAAGGATGGCGTCGGCCTCCTTCCGCAGGGCGGCGTCGATCTGGGCCTGCGAGGGGCTGTCGGGCAGCCGCTCCTCGGGCAGCTCGGTGAGCTGGAATTTGCAGTATCCGCCCAGCCGCTTGGCGTACTCAGCGGAGGCGTCTGTGTAGAACTTTTCCTTCAGTTTTCCCACGCAGATGACGTGAATTCCCAGCATATATTACACCTCGCAGCGCATCCCCGTCTCGCTTCTGGGGGCCACCTCCAGCCGCACGCCGTCCCCCGGGCGGATACCTCTGCGCTCCATGGCGGCCAGCACCGTGTCGTAGGCCCGCGCGGGGGTGTTGTTCTCCTTGGAAAGGTGGGCCAGAATTATGGTGCTGGCCCCGGTTTCCACGGCGGAACAGGCCAGCTCAGCCCCGGCCTGATTGGAGAGGTGTCCCCAGTCCCCCTGGATGCGCTCCTTGAGATAGTAGGGGTAGGGCCCGGACTGGAGCCACTCCGGGTCGTAGTTGGTCTCGGCCACCAGCAGGTTGGCGCCCTGGATTCCCCTGGACACCTCCTCGGTGACCCTGCCCAAATCCGTGACAACGGCCGCCTTCCGTCCCCCGGCGGACACCGCGTAGCCCACGCTCTCCGCCGTGTCGTGGGGCGTGGGGAAGGACTCCACAGCCAGGCCGCCGATTTCAAAGGCCGCTCCCGCCTCAAAGTCCCGGAGCCGGTCCTCCAGAAAGGCGATCCGGTAGCACAGCTGCCGGCCGGTCCCTTTGCTGGCATAAACCGGCACGGCAAACTGCTTTGTCAGGGTATTCAGCCCGCAGATATGGTCTGAGTGCTCATGGGTGATGAGGATACCGGAGAGCTGGCCCGGGTCAATCCCCAGCTCCCGCAGGCTTTTGGTAATCCGGCGGGCGGAGATGCCCGCGTCAATCAGGATATGGGTTCTGCCGTCGGACACCAGCAGGCTGTTGCCGCTGGAGCCGCTGGCGAGGGTGGTCAATGACAGCAACGAAATCTCTCCTATGTAAGGTCTGCGGACAGCGCTGCTTCCCGGCCGTCCGTGCCGGAGCGCAAACGCAGGGCGGCAGCACATGGCCGCCGCCCCGCCTGACTGTTTTGTTATAGAAGTTACCCGACCTGGGCCTGCTTGTCCTCGTCCGGGGTAACCACCACGCGGATGTCGGCGCCCACGCCGGAGAGCTTGCGCACAATGTCCTCATAGCCCCGCTCAATATAGTGGATGCAGTCCACCTCGGTGATACCGTGGGCGGCCAGTCCGGCGATAACCATAGCCGCGCCGGCCCGCAGGTCGCAGGCCCGCACGGGCGCGCCGGTCAGGTGGTCCACGCCCTCGATGACGGCCACCTTGCCGTCCACCTGGAACTGGGCGCCCATGCGCCGGATCTCGTCCACATAGCGGTACCGGTTGTCCCAGACGCCCTCGGTGATCACGCTGGTACCCTCAGCCAGGGAGAGGACCACGGCCATCTGGGGCTGCATGTCGGTGGGGAATCCGGGGTAGGGCAGCGTTTTAATGTTGGTCCGTGTGAGGCGGACGGAGGGATCTCTGCGCACAAGGACCGCGTCATCCCGCTCCTCCACCTCCACGCCGGTCTCCACCAGCTTGGCGGTGATGCACTCCAGGTGCTTGGGGATGACGTTCTGAATCAGCACCTCGCCTCCGGCGGCCGCCACGGCGGCCATATAGGTGCCCGCCTCGATCTGGTCGGGGATAATGGAGTAGGTGCCGCCGCTGAGCCGCTCCACGCCCTTGATCTTGATGACGTCGGTGCCCGCGCCCATAATACGGGCGCCCATGGAGTTGAGGAAGTTGGCCAGGTCCACGATATGGGGCTCTTTGGCCGCGTTTTCGATGACAGTGGTGCCGTCGGCCAGGGCGGCGGCCAGCATGATATTCATGGTCGCGCCCACGGAGACGATATCCAGATAGACCTGGGCGCCGCTGAGCCGCGTTCCGTTCTTGACCCAGGCGTTGACGAAGCCGCCCCGGACGTCCACCTCGGCGCCCATGGCCACAAAGCCCTTGATGTGCTGGTCGATGGGGCGGTCGCCCAGATGGCAGCCGCCGGGGGGGGGCACTTGGGCGCTGCCGAACCGGCCCAGGAGGGAGCCGATGAGGTAGTAGGAGGCGCGGATTTTCCGTGCCAGCTCATTGGGGACCTTTGCGTTGCGGATGTGGGAGCAGTCGATGTCCACCGTGGTACGGTTGACCGTGCGCACATCCGCGCCCAGCTCCTGCAGGATGTTGAGGATCATGGTCACGTCGCTGATCTGGGGAATATTCTCAATGCGGCATACGCCGTCCACCAAAAGTGCAGCGGGGATAATCGCCACCGCGGCATTTTTGGCGCCGCTGATATCAATCTCGCCATAAAGCGGCTTACCGCCGCGAATCACGTATTTTGTCAAAACGGCACCCTCTATTCTCTCCGTTTGGGCCGCAAAACGGCCTGTTCCGTAAGCAGGCCGGTGCAGCACCGGCCAGATAATTCTTTTATATTTTTTGCCGTACTCCTTCTGCGCGGGAATGCCCGTCGTTTTTCCGGCGCGGCATGCGGTCTCATGCCAGTCGCAAATATTATAACATAGTCTCATGTAAAATCAAAGTAATTTTACAGCATCACCGGCCGCCTGATTATGTTTTTATGCTTTTCCGCCCCTTCTTTTTCTGTTTCCTGCCGTTTCTCTGGTGTCACTATGTCCTTTTTTCTGTGGTTTTATTCTTTTTAAACAAATCTCTGAAAGGGATTGTCCTGGAAATTGGATCCTCCGATTTTGCGCCGCCTTCCCGGCAAATTGGCAGCCTTGTCTGTCAATGTTCTGTTTTCTCTCTGGGTGGGGCGCGGCATATGCGCTGTTTGGCGGTCAGATGTCCTGCGCCATGCAACAAAAGGGCGCGGAACGCGGTCATATGAGGAGGCGGGGCGCGCTCAGGGACGCGGAACCATATTCTCCCGCCTTCTCAGCGCACAATAAATCATTCAGAAAGGGGCAATACTATGAGCACACAGACACAGCACATCGGTCTCCACCAGTGGGAGAGCACGGACCCGTTTCTCCGGGAGGACTTCAACCAGGACCATCGTCTGATCGACGCTGCGGTGGGTCGGATTGAGGGCAAGGCCGACCGGGCCCTGTCCGGGCTGGAGGGCATGAGCTACAATGTTTACAACCTGCTGCTGCAAAACTACTGTGAGGGCAAATACACCGGCTTCAAGCGGGGCCTGATGTTCGACGGCTTTCTGGACGAGAGCTGCGTCTCCTCCTGGGAGGGGAGCGCCTACCGGGACGCCGCCTCCAGCACGGTCAGCATCGACACCGTCGGCCAGCCCAGCATTCCCCGGCCGGAGACCGGCGCCGCCCTGATGTCCGCCGGGCCCAAACAGTCCGTCGTTCAGGAGTGGACCGCCCAGGGGAACGGCGTCATCACCGCCGTTTCGGTCTATGGTGAGTGTCCGTCCTACGGCCTGGCCCACAAGGTGACCTTTTCCATCTGGCGCAACGGGGAAAAGCTGGCCGACTCCGGGAAGGAGAATCTTTTCACGCAGGACGGTAAGAAGTGGTATGAATTCCCTGTCAACTGCCCTGTTCACAAGGGCTACACCTATGAGTTCCGCTTTTACAACACCGGCTCCGGCGGCTCCTTCGGCGACATTTTCTGCTACCGCATGGAGGGGGAGGAATTTGAGCCGCCCCTTGCCCTGGGCATTGTGGTAACAGGCGGCGGCAGCACTACCGGTGCGATGAATTCCACTGCCGAGCAGATGGGGGCGTGGAAACATGCGGTCTGCTATGTGCGCCATAACGGCCAGGGGCAGGTCGGTGTCAAGTTGGGAGACGGGAGCGGAAAATGGGAGAGCGCGGAGAACACCGGCTCTTCTGCCGTTGAAACCATGGAGGGCGAACCCTGTATGGAGAGCATTTTCCGTTTGGACACCGCCCAGCCCGGAGAGACAGCGGCTCTTCAGCTGACCATGACTGCGCAGTCGGGAAATGCCCCGGTGGTCTACGATTACGGCGTCATTTTTACGGAATAAGATGAAAAGAGAACCCCGGGCAAATGCCCGGGGTTCTCTTTTTGCTTGTTACAGCGGAAGTGTGAGCTGATTAGTCAGCGTCAGCAACCTTCACGATGTAGATGACCTTGGCGGTGGAGGAGCCGACAGTGCTGTCGTCCACGGCAACCACGGCGACCTTATCGTTGCTGTCCTTCTCGATGTCGGAAGCAGCGATCTGGGTAGCAGCGTTGTCCTCGATGACGTACACGACGGTGTTGTCGTTGACAGTCCAGTAGGTCTCGCCAGCCTTCACCACGTCGCCGTTGTAGGACACGCCCTCAACAGTGGTGGCGTCCTTAGCGGCGGTGACCAGACCGTCGGTGTAGGTCAGGTCATACAGGCCGGAGGTGGTGCCGATCTTGGTGTCGGCAGCAGAGCCGGCCTTCACCTTCACGGTGGTGGTCTCGCCGTCGACGATGGCCTTGAACTCCTTGTAGGCGTCGGTCACGTCGGTCACAGCGGGATAGTAGTCATACTTGGAAGCGTCCACGTAGACATAGTTGGCATCGCTGGTGGTGCTGGAAGCAACACCGCCGGTGATGTACACGATGCTGACAATGCCGTTCTCAGCCAGAGCCACGCCAGTCACACCGGACTTGTAAGCGGGGGCGTTGGCGATACCGGTGGTGACGGTGAACTTGTCGTCCTCACCCTTCACGATGAAGATGGTCTTGGAGTTACCAACGTTGACGCCGTCGAACTGAGCGACACCGGAGGTGATGGTGGTACCCAGGGAGGGCAGAGTGACCTTCTCGTCGGCCTTGACAACCTTCAGCTCGTACTTGCTGTTCTTGTCGGTGCTGTAGGTCACGAAGGCATTCTTGGTCAGGGTGGCGAAGTTGTCGCCATCGACCTTCTTGCCGTCGACGGTAGAAACCTTCACGATCTGAGAGGTGCCGTCGGTGAAGAGCAGCTTGGCCTCGTAGGAGGCGTTCTCATTCCAGCCCTCGCCGTCGATCTTCTTGGTGTCGAGCACGATGGCGTACTGAGTGGTGGTCTCCTCGGTCACGGCCTCAGCCTTCACGATGTAACCGGTGGGATCCAGCCAGTAGGTGACGTCCTTGTTGTAGCCAACCTTCTTGACGTCATCGAGCTTCATGGCGCCGGTCAGGCCGGAGACATAGTACTTGGTGCCGCTGATGGTCAGGCCGCCGTTGCTGGCAGCGGAGGTCAGCTGGCCAACCACAGTCTCCAGGTTCTCGTAGTACAGCTTCTCGCCGTCGGTGTAGTAGGCAACCACGTCGCCCTTGGACAGGCTCTCGTAGCCCACGACGGTCTCGGTGGTGGCGGCGATGCCGTTGAACTTGGCGGAGGTGCCGGTGCCGGTGATGCCGGGCAGGCCGTAGACATAGGTGGTCTCGTCGTCCACCTTGGTCTTGGCAGCGGAGCTCACGTTGGCAACCTTCTTGCTGATGATGGTGATGTTGGTGATGACGCCATCGCCGTTGGCAACAGCGGTAGCCACCTGGCCAGCCTTCAGGCCGGTGATGACAGCCTTCAGGGCGGTGTTCTCAGTGGTCTTGGGGGCGGCGTCGCTGTAGGTCACGACGGAGGGGGTGCTCTCCAGGGTCTCGGTGGTGTAGCTCAGACCCTCGCCCTTCAGCCAGTTCTGGACAGTGCCGCTCTTGGTGGCGGCGCCGTCAGTCAGGCCCACGGGGATCTCGTACACGGTGGCGGCCTTGGACACGGCGGCGGAGGACACCAGCTTGCCGTTCTTGTCAACATAGAAGACAACCTTCATGTTGGTCTGAGCGGGAGTGGTGGACAGGCCGGTCTTGGTGCCGTTCATGCTGACGCCGTTCACGGAAGCGGGAGTGGCGTTGGCAATCACGGTGTTGGCGCCGGAGGTCTCAACAGTGCCGGTGACCTTGGTCAGGCCATTGTACATGGTCTCGGCCAGGGAGGCGGCGGGATCGTACCGGACGATGTACTGGGTGCCCATATCGTACTGATACTGGGGCTCCACGGTGTCGGCGAACAGAGCGTTGAAGATCATCTGGGCAGCGCCGTCACGGGTCAGGGAATCGGTGGCGGTGGCGGAGATGCCGTCCATCAGGCCGGTGGTCTGGGCGTCCTTCATGATGTTGACGGACCAGTTGCTGTTGCTCTGATAGCCGCGGTTGTCGGCGTCGTAGCCGAGGGCGACCAGCAGCATCTTAGCAGCCTGGACAACGGTCACACCCTGAGTGGGGAAGAAGTGGCCCTGGCCGTCGCCGGAGATGATGCCGTTGGAGTAGCAGTACTTGATGTACCCCTCGGCCCAGTTGGTGTCGATGTCGGTCAGGTCGGTGACGGTACCCTCGAAGATGGTAGCGTCCACGTCGCCCATCATGATGTAGGTGATGAGCTTGGCCATGGTGGCGCGGTCCACGCCCTCAGTGGGGGCGAAGGAGCCGTCGGGCTTGCCCTCGATAATGCCGAGGTCGACCATCAGGTTGACGGCCTCAGTGTTGGTGACCTTGTCCATATCGGTCAGGTCAGCCGCAGTCTTGTCCGCAGCGCCGGCGCCGATGACCATCATGCCGAGGAGCATGACGGAGGCCAGAGCCAGGCTGAGGACCCGCTTGAGGTTTCTCATTTGGAATTCCTCCTTCTAAAATTTGAGTTTGGGGGCAAACTAAGCGTTTGGCTCAGTCCGGCGCCCCTTGCCTCTGTGGGCATGATAATACATCCCGGCGAAATCGTCAAGCGGTTTCCCCCATTTGTAACATAACCGTAAAACTACGACCTCGCTGTTCCTGTCTTATCATTTTTTGTTAGACGATACGGCAATTTAAAAGGTTCCCATGCTGTTTTAAAAATTTTTCCGGAGTTTTCCGCTGCTGTAACATTTCCGTTCCTTAAATACATATAAGGATTAAAGCCTCTGCGGTTCGGCGCGCCGGGCGTCTGTGCCCCCTCCCCTGGCGCTCCTCTCCCGCCCTGGCGGCGCGCGCCGGCGCGCAACTTTTTTCTTTCGGACGGTAACTTTTTTTCGTATTCTGCGTCTAAGAAACAGAGCGGCGAATCTTAAGGTTATCTTAACAAGTTGTCATTCATTTGTAGTGCTTTTCCAGCCCGGTGCGTGCTACAATAATGATGAGAACCTACGGCAATAGGAGGAAATGAAAATGGCTGAACAGAACACCCCCGTCATGGACCCGGCGTCCGTTCACACACCGGCGCCCCAGCCCAACCGCAAAGCCCCGGAGCGCAAGAAGAGGAACAGGAAAATTGTCAAGAATATCATCACGGCGGTGATCGTCCTGGCGGTGATCGCCGCCGCCGGCTGGGCACTTTGGTATTTCGTGTTTACCGACCATAAGGATTCCAACCTGGGCGAGCCCATCTATGACACCGCGTACACCGGCACCATCTCCACCACAGTCCGGGGCGGCGGCGCGGCCAACGCCAAGGACTCCGCCACCATCACCCTGGCGGCCGACGGCGTGGTTCAGGAGGTGTACGTAACCCAGGGCCAGATGGTCAACGCCGGCGATCCCCTCTATGTGGTCACCTCTCCCGCCGCCGAGGAGGCGCTGAAGACCGCCCAGGAGGCGCTGACCGCCCAGCAGGAGGCCATGTCCACGCTCAACCAGGAGATGGCCGACCTGCAGAAGAGCCGGGGCGACCTGACCATCACCGCCCCCCATGGCGGCAAGCTCACCGAGGTGGCTGACGTCAAGGTGGGCGACCCCATGACCTCCGGCACCCAGATCGCCGTTCTGGTGGACGACACCAGGCTGAAGCTGTCCCTCTATTACAGCTATGCCTATGAGAACGACATCTCTGTGGGTCAGACGGCTGAGATCTCCATCCCCGCCACCATGACCACCATCACCGGCACCGTGGAAAAGATTAATAAGGTAGAGCGCATTGTCCCCGAGGGCTCTGTCACCTTTGAGGTTGTCTTTGTGCTGGACAATCCGGGCACCCTCACCGCCGACATGGTGGCCTCCGCCTCTCTGACCGACGCCGCCGGCACGCCCATCTACCCCTACGAGAGCGGCAAGCTGGAGTACTACCAGACCACCACCATTGCCACCAAGGCCGCCGGTCCTGTGGAGCAGGTGGCCGACCTGATGAACTACGCCAACGTCACTGCCGGCCAGGTGCTGCTGGTCCAGGGCACCAACGACATTGACGAGCAGATCCGCGCCAAGCAGGAGCAGATCAACACCGCCCAGGAGTCCCTGACCAAGGCCCAGCAGGCGGTCGCCGACGCCGAGAAGAACGTGCAGAACTTCTCCGCTGTGGCGCCCATTTCGGGCACCGTGGTCACCTGCTCCCTGGTGCCGGATATGGAGGTCACCGCAGGCACCGCGGCCATCGTCATCGCGGACAACGCGGTCATGACGGTCAACATCCAGGTGGACGACCGCAACCGGCAGTACATCTCCGAGGGCATGACCATCAACCTGTCCGACTGGAACGGCAACAGCTACATGGGTGTGGTGGAGACCGTGGCCGTCCAGGGCACCAACGAGAACGGCGTCACCGTGTTCCCCGCCACCATCCGGGTGGACAATCCCACCGGCACGCTGATGGGCGGCTACTATCTGGACTATGAGTTCACTGCCGCCGAGAGCACCGGCGTCCTCATCCCCACTCAGGACGTGCGGTATTACACCCCCGAGGGTGCTGAGAAGCCCCAGGCTGTTGTCTATCTCCAGCTCCAGCCCGGCCAGGAGACTCCCGAGAACGCCATTGACAAGTCCACCCTGCCCGCCGATATGCAGGAGGAGATTCCCGAGGACTGCGTGGTGGTTCCCGTGGAGACCGGCCTGAACGACGATATGAACGTGGAGATCACCTCCGGTCTGAACGACGGCGACGTGGTCTACAACAACACCCCCAGCGAGGACGGCAGCTATTACGGCCGCAAGGCCAGCGCCTCCTCCAAGGCGGGCTGAAGCGCTCCTGTTAAAAGGAGATGATGGAATGCTCATTGATATAAAGGATGTATTCAAGATTTATAATGAAGGGGAGGAGCGTGAGGTGCGCGCCCTCAACGGCGTGTCCCTCACCATCGACCGGGGCGAGTTCGTTGCCATTGTAGGCCAGTCCGGTTCCGGCAAGTCCACGCTGATGAACCTCATCGGCTGTCTGGACATCCCCACCTACGGGGAGTACCACCTGGACGGCACCGACGTCACCGACCTGTCCGACCGGCAGCTCTCCCATGTGCGCAACAAGCAGATCGGCTTTATCTTCCAGGGGTTTAACCTGATCCCCGCCCTCTCCGCCTATGAGAACGTGGAGCTGCCCCTGATTTACCAGGGCATCCGGGCCTCTGTCCGGCGGGAGCGGGTGCGGGACGCGCTGGAGCGTGTCTCCCTGTGGGACCGGCGGGACCACAAGCCCACCGAGATGTCGGGCGGCCAGCAGCAGCGGGTGGCCATCGCCCGGGCCATCGCCACCCATCCCCCCATCATTCTGGCCGACGAGCCCACCGGCGCGCTGGACTCCAAGACCGGCATCCATGTGCTGGACATTCTCCGGCGGCTTTACAAGGAGGGGACCACCGTGATCCTCATCACCCACGACAACGGCATCGCGGCCACGGTCCCCCGGGTGGTCCGCATTTCGGACGGACAGATTGTGTCCGACGGACAGCAGGAGGTGGACTGGCTGTGAACTTAAAACAGACTATCAAGCTGGCGGCCAAGTCCATCGCCGCCCGGAAGGGCCGCACCTTCCTCACCATGCTGGGCGTCATCATCGGCCTGGCGGCGGTCATTATCCTGGTGACCTACGCTCAGGGCACCACCAAGCAGATGATGGACCTGATGAAGTCCATGGGTTCCAACCAGATTCAGGTCTCCGCCTACAAGTGGACCGGCGGCTCCAGCGACGACGTGGTGTTCAACAGCCTCTACAACTACTGCAAGCAGCTGGACGACCTGGTGGTGGGCGTCACCCCCAACCAGTACTGCTGGTTCACCGTCCAGTACGGGGCCAAGAACTCCAACAATATGTACTCGGATGACGGCAGCGTCCAGCCCCCCCAGATCTATATGGGCAGCGACCAGTGGGCGGCCTGCAACAACGCCACCATCGCCAAGGGCCGTGATCTCACCTATCTGGACGTGCAGAGCGGCAGCCAAGTCTGTGTCCTTGGCTCCAAGGCAGCCAAGACCTTCTTCAACTACGCCAACCCCATCGGCGAGACCATGCTTTTTGATGGTGTGCCCTTCAAGGTTATCGGCGTATACGCTCCCCGTATCAACGAGGAATCTCTGACCGAGGAGACCCAGTATTACTCCCAGCAGGACAATTTCATTCTCCTGCCCTACACCACCACCCGTGCTTTCCAGATCGCCGGTTCCGGTAATGTTTCCACCAGCAACTCCGAATTTATCGTCAAGGCCAAGGATTCCGCCTCCACGCAGGAGGCCGCCGCCCGACTGGAGGGTTTCCTGAAGGGCCTGATTGGCGACTCCAAAACCGGCAACAGCTACGGTTCGTATTATGTCAATCTTCCGGACCAGTACATCGACTCCACCGAGGAAGCCAACAAGAGCCAGCAGATGCTGCTGGGCGGCATCGCGGCCATCTCCCTCATCGTGGGTGGTATCGGCATCATGAACATCATGCTGGTCACCGTCACCGAGCGTACCCGCGAGATCGGTATCCGCAAAGCCATCGGCGCTGAACGGCGGAGCATCATCATCCAGTTCCTCATCGAGGCCTGTATGATCTGCGGCCTGGGAGGTATCCTGGGTATCGCCGTGGGCTATGTCGGCACACTGATAGTCTGTAAACAAACCCTTGGCATCATATTGCTGCCCAACGCCGGCATCACCGTGGGCGCCTTTGTCATCTCGGTGGGCCTGGGCATCATCTTCGGTCTCTACCCCGCCATCAAGGCCAGCGGCCTCCAGCCTGTGGAAGCCCTGCGGGCTGACTGATTCCGTTTTCCGTCATTCCAACTCCATATATAAGGGAGAGAGAAATATGAAAATCAAACGATTCCTTGCCGGTCTGCTGGCAGCCGCCCTCTTGTGCGGCCTGATGGCAGCGGTTCCGGCGTCTGCCGCCACCGGCGGCGCCAGCGCCTCCGGCTTTACCGACATTACCGACCCCGCCGTGGCTGAGGCCGCCGAGGTCCTCCGCCTTCTGGGCGTGGTCAACGGCACCGGCGGCACCCTCTTCAATCCCGGCGGCACTCTGACCCGGGCCGAGTTCTGCAAAATGGCCATTGAGATCATGGGCAAGGGCGAGGAGGCCTCCGCCCAGATGAACCGGACCATCTTCCTGGATGTAAAGGGGGACCACTGGGCCCGGGGCTACATCAACCTGGCCGCCTCCACCCGTCTGGGCGCCACGGAAGAGGGCGGCGGCGAGATGCTGATGGTGGGCGTGGGCGACGGCACCTTCCAGCCCGGCCGGACCATGACCTTTGCCGAGGCGGTCACCACGCTGATGCGGATCCTGGGCTATACCGCCTCCGATGTGGCGTCCGGCTCCTCCTGGTACAGCGGCTACCTGGCTTCCGCCGATGTGATCGGCCTGACGGACGGAGTGTCCCTGGCCTGGGACTCCCCCGTCACCCGGGGGCAGACCGCCATTCTCTTCCAGAACCTGCTGTACACCAACCCCAAGGGCGCCGACGCGCCCTACCTGACCCAGCTGGGCGGCAGCATTACCGACGAGGCGGTTGTCATCTCTCTGGACGCCACCGCGGCCGACGGCACCACCGGCTGCATCCTGACCACCGGCTCCGCCGATCCCTACAAGACCAGCCACGTGCCCTTTGACGCCGCTCTGGCCGGTTCCCGGGCCAGGCTGGTGCTGGACAAAAACAGCAGAGTCATCGCCATCATGCCCAGCGACGGCGGCACTCAGCGCACCACCTCTGTCGTCTCCGCCCAGGCCACCTATGTGACGGTCTCCGGCGGCGACAGGCTGGACGTGGCTCCCGCCACGCCCGTCTACCGTGAGAGCGGCGAGACCACCTATGCCGAGATCTACCTCAATCTGAAGACCGGCTCCCCCCTGGTGCTCCACTACGGCGTCACCGGAAAGCTGGAGTATCTCTATCTCCCCTCCACCCAGGCCGCCGAGGAGGCCGCCGTGGCCAAGGCCACCGGCTCCGGCAATCCCTTCGCCTCTCTGGTGGGCAATGACACCGGCTATCAGATTCTGAAGAACGGCCTGCCCGCCTCCCTCTCCGACATCCGCCAGTACGACGTGGCCACCTATGACAAGGCCGCCAAGACCCTCTATGTCTCCGATCTGCGTCTGACCGGCGTCTATGAGAACGCCGCGCCCAGCCCCTCCACCCCCCTGAGCGTCACCATGATGGGCGCCACCTTCCCCGTGCTCTCCAGCGCCTATCATGATCTGACCTCTTTTAAGATTGGCGATGTGGTCACTCTGCTTCTCACCTCTGACGGTCAGGTCGCCGGTGCTGTCTCCCCCGCCGACGCCAAGTCCACCACTGTGGGCGTGGTAGAGATCGATAATCCAGGAGATGAAAATACTCCTGCTACCGCTATCGTCACTCCTCTTGCTGATATTCGGAAGGCTGATGGTGAGAAGGTTACATTTAAAGGAACTATCTCTTATTATGGTGCCAACGCCTCACGGCTTCAGGGCCAGCTGGTGACGGTTTCCTCCAGCAGGATTGGCACTCTGACCATTTCCCGCCTGTCCGGCAGCGGCGCTTCCGGCACACTGGACGTGAATGCCCGCACCCTGGGCGGCGATCCGCTGGCCGACAACGTGGCGCTCTATGAGCGGGTGGGCAACGGCGCCCCTGTTGAGATCTCCTTCCAGCAGCTTACCCGGGCCACAGTTCCCGCCAGCAAGATCAGCTATGTGGGCAAGGATTACGCCGGCCGGGTCAATATCATCGTGTTTGACGATGTGACCGGCGATCAGTACACCTACGGCTTTGCCAGGAAGGGCGAAGACCAGGTGGGCAGCAGCGGCGATATGAGCTATTCCAACCCCACCATCACGGTGGAGAACGGCGGTAAAAGTAGCGTGGAGCTCATCAGTGCTGCCGCTATCAAGGAAGGCACTCCTGTTGGTATTACCGCCTCTCTGGACAAAATTGGCGATGTTTATAAGCTGGCTGGCTGGGTTGAGCTGAATGCCGTGGAAAATGTCCCTCGTTCCGCTTTTGATATGAAGGAGGACCTGGACTCCGACTCTGAGAGCAAGGCTCCCATTGGTACCGTCACTACCAACAACATGGTTCTCCCGGTAGCCGGCAATGTAATCTGCTACAACAAGGTTACCAAGCAGTGGTTTGGCTCTCTGGATGAGGCCCGGGCCTATGCGGATACGCTTACCATCTACTATGACCGTGCTCCTCAGGAGGGCGGTAAGGTCCGGCTTGTTGTGGTCGGCTGAGCAGGTATCCGTATCATGTAAATACACCTCATACCTGACGGGGAGCTGGATATATTCCAGCTCCCCGTTCAGCTTGTCAAAAACCTTGGTTGAACAGAGTTGGGCTGTGTCGGGGCGGGGGAGCGCGAGGGGGCAGTCGCCCGCCTCGCGTGGAATCGAATGCCCCGGAAGCCTTGCACAGCAAGGCTTCCGGCCAGCGGAGCGGGAACTTTTGCGCCGCTGGCCAGCGCGAAAGTAACGGCATTTTTTCCCCCTGTTCCCCGCGATTCTTTCTGCCGTCCCGCTCGAAGCCCGCCCGAAAAAAAAGGATTGGCCCTTTCCTGCTTTTTCAGGAAAGGGCCAATCCTTTTCTGTTTATTCCGCCTGCCGGACGGTCCCGTCGGTCCCATCCACATAGAAGGGGACGGTGTTGGTGGTAATCAGCCATACCGGCTCCAGGGCCGCGCTGCCGCTGCTGGACAGCGTGACCTCATAGCCGGCTGTCATCCCCCGGATCTCGCTGCATACATATCCGCCGTCCTGCACGCCGCTGAGAAAGCGCAGCAGAATGGTGGCCACGTCCAGGGGCTCCGCCCCGGCCTCCGGCTCCGGCGTCCCCATCAGCCGCTGTCCCCGGATGCTCCGCAGGCTGCCGTTCTCATAGGTCAGGTCGGCCGTGCTGTTAAACACCGGGCTTCCGCCCCACAGCTCCTGCACCGTCACCAGCACAGTCCCGTCCTCCTGCTCCCGGATACCCAGCACCTGGCAGGTATAACCCGCCTTCTCCAGCAGCTGCTGCCCGTGCTCTTCCAGGTTGCCCTCTTCAGCGGTCAGCGCCTCCTCCTCGAAGGCAAATGAGAACTTGCCGTCACTGAGGAACTGTCCCTCGCCCCGGCTGCCGGAATAGGTGACCGGTCCCAAGTCGCCCGACTTCACGCTCTCCCCCAGCAGGGCCTGAGCCATGGCGTCCTCCGCGGTCCGGTCCCTCTCCACAGCCATGGTGTGCAGAGTGCTCTCGGGCGGGAGCTCTTCCATCGCAATGTGGATGTTTGCCGCCTCCAGGATTTCCACCGCGCCGGTGCGGGCTTCCTCCTGATAGGCGGCGGACCTGCGCTCCTGATCCGCCACCAGCACCAGCAGAAACAGATTGACCGCCAGGAGCATGAGCAGCACAATATTCTTGATTTTGGACCACTCCACGGCAGCTCATCTCCTCTCAGGGGGTCTGTATGGCAATCCACTCCGCCTTCAGCAGTTCAGCCGTCCCGGCGTCCTCGTAGGCCAGCAGCAGCTCGCTGCCCTCCGCCTTCTGGGCGGACATAGCGGCGGCGGCCTGGGCCTCGGGCAGCACGATGGACTGCTCGCCGGTGTCGGTATAGCTTCGGAAAAAGAGCTCAAACTCGGTAATCTGGCCGTCCTGGATAATGAATCGGGCGGCATAGCCGTCGCTGCCCAGCTCCACGCCGGCGCCGTTGAGGCAGTAGCCGTAGTCCGCCTGCCACTCGCCCTCGCTCATCTGCTCCACGCTGATAAGGTAGATCCGGGCGGCGCCGCAGCGCGCGCCCAGCGTCCGCTCCGCCAGGGCCCAGGTGGCCTCTGTCACCGCCTTGGCGTCCGCCGGCTCTCCGGCCGTGCCCACCGGATACTTGGGCTCATCGGAGGCTGAGGTCTCATAGCGCACGTGTCCGTCGTCCAGAATGCTCAGCCGGTCGGGCCACTCGTTGACGATCAGCCGGTCGCCGCTGCGGTAGCTGTTGTTGGACTGGGGGTGAAAGCCCAGGGACTCCATCAGATCCTCCCGGTCGCTCTCGCTCATCTGCGCCACCGGGTTTACCGCATGATAGACCTTTGGGCTGACCTGGGTGGCGGCCACCATGACATAGGGCGCCAGCCCGGTATAGCTGGTCTCATAGGCAAACACGGTTCCGTTGGGGCTGTACGCGGCGGCAGCGGTCTGGACATGTCCGCTCAGCGCCTCCGCCGTGTCGCAGGCATAGTACAGGCCGGTGCTCTCATTACTATAATACAGGCGCACGGCTCCCTCCGCCTCGGCCAGCAGGAGCCGCCGGACGCCCACCTCAGGCAGGGCCTGATTGACCGCGCCGGACAGGGACGCGGAGAGTACGGTCAGGGGCACCGCGCCCCGGAAGTCGAAGTAAATGCCCCACGCGTTGGAGAGCGCCTCCCGCCAGGCGGTCTCGGTGATCTGGGCCGGCGCCTGGGCGCTGCCCAGGGCGTCGCCCAGGAGGCTTGCGGTGGCGTCAAACAGGGCGTCCACAGCGGTCTGGTCGTACTGCACGCCGTACCGGCCGCCGCCGCCCAGCTGGACCGACATGCGCACCGGTCTGGGCTGTATGGTCTCCCTTGTCTCCCCGCCGCCGGCGGGGAGCAGGTTCACCGTGCCGCCGCTGAACAGCCCGCTGAGCCATCCTCCGTCCCGGCCCGCCAGGCCGCCGATCTGGGTGCGCATGGTGAGATAGACGGCGGACAGGGCCAGCAGGACAATCAGGATGTCCTTGCATATCTCAATCAGCCGCCTGCGTTTTTTTCTACGCTCCATGGCCAGGTCCCTCAATCTTCAGATCCACCCGGACCGTCAGGCCGGGGCCGTCCTTGTCCACCAGGCGGATGACGCCCTCGTGGCGGTCAATGATCTCCTTTGCGATGGAGAGGCCCAATCCGGTGCCGCCGGACTCCCGGGACCGGGCCTTGTCCACCCGGTAGAACCGCTCAAAGATGCGGGGGCGGTCGGCGGCCGGGATGCCGATGCCGTTGTCGGCCACCTCCATCCACACCCGGTCTCTCAGCCTGCCGGCGGAGATATGGATGCTGCCGCCGTCAGGGGTGTACTTGATGGCGTTGGACACCACGTTCATCATCACCTGCAGAATCCGCTCCCGGTCTCCCACAATGTTGGGCAGATGCTCCTCAATGTCCAGGCGGAGGGTGTGGCCGTGGCGCTGGGCGTCCAGCAGCACGGCGTTGTACACGTCCCGGATGGCCCCTTCAAAGGAGAAGGGGGTCAGCTTCAGCTCACTGTGGCCCGAGTCGAACCGGGACAGGGTGAGCAGGTCCTGGACGATATGGGTCATCCGGTCGGACTCGTTGAGAATGACGCCCAGAAAATTTTTCTCCGTGTCGGGGGGCAGCTCGCCTGCGTTGTCCACCAGGGTCTCGGCGTAGCTGCGGATGTTGGTCAAAGGGGTGCGCAGCTCGTGGGATACATTTGCCACGAACTCCCGGCGCATCTCCTCGGTCTTTCGCTGCTCGGTGACGTCGTGGATCACCACCATGACGCCGCCGGCGCTCTCGCCGGAGAAGGGCGCCAGCAGCAGCTCCAGGATGGTGCCGTCAATCTCCCGCTCGCCGTCCAGATAGCCGGGCTGCTCCACGGCCAGCACGGAGGGCAGGGCGGCGATATCGCCGAAGAGGGTGTCGTAGGTGACCTCGCTGCCCCCCACGGGGATGGTCCGGCGGAGCATCCGTTCGGCGGCTGGGTTGCACTGGATAACCGCCCCGTCCCGGGAGAAGGCCACCACGCCGTCGGTCATGTGGAGGAAGAGGGTGCCCAGCTTGTTCCGCTCGTTCTCCGCCTCCCGGATGGTGTCCCGCAGCTGCCGGGCCATGTTGTTGAAGGTGCCGGTGAGCACGCCGATCTCGTCCTTGGAGGCCACCTCAATCTTGTGGGAGAAGTCCCCCTTTGCCACCCGCTCGGCGCCGGTGGTCAGCCGCTCGATGGGGGTGATCATGGTCTTGGAGAGGAGGAAGGACAGCAGCACGGAGATCACCAGTCCAAAGGCCAGCGCCTCCAGGATCAGCTGGAAGAGCTGGGCGTTCAGGTTCTGGACCGTGGTGCGGTCATCCAGGATGTAGATGATGTACCGGTTCTCCCCCCGCTGGATGGGCACCGCCACATCCATATAGTCGGCGGACACATCCTTCATGTTCCCCTCCCGGTTCTGGATGGCGGCGGTGATGTTGGGGGTAATGCGCAGGTTGGCGCCCTTCTCCTCGTCGGAGGCCGCCAGGCACTTGCCGGTGGAGCCGTCCAAAATGAAGTAGTTGCGGTGGCGGTTGTCGATGCCCAGAGCGCCGATATAGCTCTTGAGCACGTCCTGAATCACGTCCACATCGCTCTGCCCCTCGCCGGCCTCGGCCTGCAAATCCCGGGCCAGAGTCTCGTTGTCGGCGCGGAACACAGTGTGCATCTGGTCATAGAACTCGGTCAGATAGAAGGCGGACACCGAATTGACCAGAAATGCCCCCACCACGGTCATCAGCGACACGATGAGCAGCACCATAATGAGCACCAGCTTCATATGCAGGCTTCTGAACACGGCGTCCTCACCTCCCGGCGTATTTTCTGCGGCTGGGCCTCGTCGCCCCAAAGTCCGCGCCGCTCTCCCCGGCCTCCCGGCCAGGGCTCGCTTCGCTCCCTTGCGGCTCCTCTCCCCACAGGAACCGCTTCGCTGGGTTCCTGTGGGGCCCCCTTTTGTTTTTTCACTGTGGAGGACGACCCGGCCCCGGGCTTCCGTCCCCTGTTACAGGCTCAGCAGGTACCCCTGTCCTCGCCGTGTCACGATGATCTGCGGCTGGGCCGGGTCGTCCTCCACTTTTTCCCGCAGGCGGCGGACGGCCACGTCCACGGCCCGGACATCGCCCACATAGCCCTCGTAGTTCCACACGTTTTCCATCAGCGCCTCCCGGGAGAACACCTTTCCCGGCCTGGCGGCCAGAAACCGCAGCAGCTCATACTCCCGCTGGGTCAGGTCCAGGGGCTTTCCGTCCTTGTAGGCCACCATCAGATCCTGATCCACGGAGATGCGCCCGGCCTCCAGCCGGTTGTCGCCCGTAGCCGGGGCGGGCGGGCCGCCCGCCATCTCCCGGCGGCGGATGTTGGCCTTCACCCGGGCCAGCAGCTCCCGCATGGAGAAGGGCTTGGTAATATAGTCGTCGGCGCCCAGCTCCAGCCCCATGACCTTGTCGTTCTCCTCCTCGCGGGCGGTGAGCATGATAACCGGGGTATTTCTCCCCTCCGCCCGGATGCTGCGGCACACGTCAAAGCCGTTCATCTTGGGCAGCATCAGGTCCAGCAGCACCAGATCCGGGTCCTGCTCCAGGGCCAGCTGGAGCCCGGCCTGCCCGTCGTAGGCCTCCAGGGTCTCGTAGCCCTCCCGGCCCAGGTTAAAGCTGAGGATATCCACAATATTTTTCTCGTCTTCCACAATGAGAATGCGCTTGCTCATGACTGCCTCCTCTGCGGGCGGCCTCTCACCGCCCCAACAGCACCTTTGCCTTCAGCACCGCCGCCACTGTCTTGGCGTCGGAGATCTCGTTGTTCATGACCTGCTCCACCAGCTCTTCGAAGGGCACCTTGATCCGCTCCAGGAACTCCCCCTCGTCGGGGTGGCAGGCGCCCTGCTTCAGCCCCCGTGCCAGGTACATATGCAGCACCTCGGTGCAGAACCCCGGCGAGGCGTAGAGGCAGCCCATGTAGGTCAGCTCCTCGGGCTCCAGCCCCACCTCCTCGCTCAGCTCCCGCAGCGCGGCCTTCCGGTGGTCCTCAGGGCCGTCCAGCTTGCCGGCGGGCAGCTCGGTGATCACCTTTCCGAAGGGATAGCGGTACTGCCGCACCAGGGTCACCATATCCTGGTCGTCCAGGGGGAGCACGGCCACGCCGCCGGGGTGCTCCACCACCTCTCTGCCCGACTGATGCCCGTCCGGCAGTTCAATTTTGTCCACCTTGAGAGTCACAATGCGCCCCCGGAAAATCTCCCGGCTCTCCAGCGTCTTTTCTGTCAGTTCCATTCTTACCGCCCCGTTATATCAGAATATAGCCTTGCGCGGCCCGATAAGCCGCGCTGCTTTGCCCGGCACAGAACGCTCTCTCAAACCTCCCTGTGCCCTCCATCGGGGACGCCCTCCGCCCCCGTAAAGCGCGCATTACAGCAACAGGTATTATTATAGCATATTCCCCCTTCCCGCGCTACCCCGAAGCGGCTTCTTCCAGTTCCCCCAATCATTACAGCTGTTCACGCCCCAGAGCGCCCGCTATAATGATATCCATGGCATTCGGCCTGTTTTAGGGTCCATTTTCTGATTCAGAACAAGGAGGTCCGCTCTATGACCATCCAACCAATCGGCGCGGGCAGCGCCGTGCTGTACATCACCGCGGCTGATTTGAAGGAGCGGGGGCTCACGCCCGCCCAACTCACCCTGGAGGGGGCGCTGGAGCTGGCCCGCGCCGCCTTTGCCCAGTCCGGCACGCCTCTGGAGGGCCCCATTGAGATCGAGGCCTATCCGGAGGCCTGCGGCGTGCTGGTCTTTGCCCGGGTGGCGCCGCCGCACAGGCAGTGGTTCTCCTTCTCCGGTTTTGAGGAGCTGCTCTCCGCTGTCCGGGCCCTGCCCGCCCCGTGCCGGGACAGCGCCCTTGCCTGGCTGGACGGCCGCTTCTGGCTCTCTCTCCCCGGCAATGAGCGGAGCATGGCGGCCTGTCTGTCGGAGTTCGGCCGCAAGGAGGACGCGCTGGGCCACCCGGATGCCCGGCTGGCCGAGCACGGACGCTCCATCCTGGAGCAGGACGCCCCCGCCGTGCTGCTGCGCCACTTCCCCGCCTGAGCCCCTTTTCTCTCTGTCTGAGCTCTTGACAGGTATGGTATAATAGTCGCAGAGCGTTTATTATACTTTGAACCCGGCCCTTTTCCTCGCCCTTTATAGGGCAACCGGAAAAGATGGCCCGATATACCATTCCGGCTTCGCTGTCATGGTATAATGCTTTTACAGTGGTATTTGTGCCGTCTTTCCGGCGCACGCCGCCATACCCGCCCGGAGGGAGGTGCGTCCCATGGACCAGAAGGGCATCAAGATTATCTCCAAGAACCCCAAGGCCTACCACGACTACTTCATCGAGGATAAGTACGAGGCGGGCATTGAGCTCTGCGGCACGGAGGTCAAATCGGTCCGCCAGGGCAATGTGAACCTGAAGGACGCCTTCTGCATTGTCAAGGACGGGGAGCTCTCCGTGGTGGGGATGCATATCTCCCCCTATGAGCAGGGCAATATTTTCAACAAGGACCCCCGCCGTACCCGTCGCCTTCTGATGCACAAGCGGGAGATTCTCCGCCTGTTCCAGAAGACCAGGACGGACGGTTATTCTCTCATCCCCCTCTCCCTCTACTTCCGCAACGCGCGGGTAAAGGTGGAGGTGGGCCTTGCCAAGGGCAAGAAGCTCTATGACAAGCGGGACGCCGCCGCCGCCAAGGACGCCAAGCGCGAGATGGACCGGGCCATGAAGTCCCGGGGCGGCTACTGAGATAGCGGTTCCCATACTGAAAGGAGATGTTCCCAATGGCTCAGAATCCTCTGGTCACCATTGAGATGGAGGACGGCGGCAAAATGGTCGCCGAGCTCTATCCCGACGTGGCCCCCAATACGGTCAACAACTTCATCAGCCTGGTGCAGTCCGGCTTTTATAACGGCCTGATCTTCCACCGGGTCATCCCCGGCTTTATGATCCAGGGCGGCTGCCCCGACGGCACCGGCATGGGCGGCCCGGGGTACACCATCAAGGGCGAGTTTGCCCGCAACGGTGTGAAGAACGACCTGAAGCACGACCGGGGCGTACTGTCCATGGCCCGTGCCATGCACCCCAACTCCGCCGGCAGCCAGTTCTTCATCATGGTGGAGAAGGCCCCCCATCTGGACGGGGACTACGCCGCCTTCGGCAAGGTCATCGAGGGCATGGACGTGGCCGACGCCATTGTCTACGCCGACCGGGACGTGCGCACTGACCGGCCCCGCAAGGATCAGCGGATGAAGTCCGTGACTGTGGAGACCTTTGGCGTGGACTATCCCGCCCCTGAGAAGGTCTGATTTTCAACTGTTTTCACTCCGGCGGGGCCATCCGCCCCGCCGGATGAAATATCTTCTCTTCCGCCCGCCGGCGGGTGGGAAGACGCGAAGAACCATCGTTGTTGTTTTATCTCTCTCCCTTTCCTCCCACGTAAGAGCGGAATGAGCGAGCTTTGCCCTTCGCGGTCAAGCGGGAGCTATGGTTTGCCGCTCTGACCTTTCTTCTGTTCCCCAGTCCAGACGAAGCCCAGCGCAGCGGGTTCGTCCGGAGCGGAGGAGCAGCGGAATGAACGGGCTTTACCCTTTGCGGTCAAGCGGGAGCTATGGTTCGCCGCTCTGACCTTTCTTCTGTTCCCCAGTCCAGACGTTCCCCAGTCCAGACGAAGCCCAGCGCAGCGGGTTCGTCTGGAAGAGGAGGAGCAGCGGAATGAGCGAGCTTGCCGTTTACGGCGAAGCGAGTGATATGGAGCTTGCTCCGACGACGCGGGGGCGTACTGGTTTCGACGGGGACGTAGAGGCGGGAATAGCGGGCGGTGGCGCCTGGCCACCTTAAAACGGGCAACTTATAAATTAAAGAACGACGACAACGTAGTTCTCGCCGCGGCTTAACGCGGCCGTCCAACCTGGAAGGACCACGGTCCGGGATTGGGCGTCGACGAGTGGTGCACGTGTGTGTGCAAAGCTTTGAGCGCACCATGAACAATGAAGCTACCAAGCCCCTGAGTGTGACGGCTCACGCCTGGGTGAGGGAATGTAAATAACCGTCTGCGCCCGGAGAGGTTCCCGTTGAAGCGTTTTCGGACAGGGGTTCGACTCCCCTCGCCTCCACCAAACCGCTATCCATTGTGTTGCAATGGATAGCGGTTTTTCTGTTGCGGCTCAATGGATTGCGGGATTTATTTTGTGTTTATATCGTTCAAATAATAGATGCAATGTATATGTTTTAGACGCAAGTTTTGCACACGATTTACACACGATTAAGACCCCGCCGGAGCATTCCGGCGGGGCCTCGCGCTTTATTCTGTTTTATCGTCCGTCCCCGCTCCCGCCTGCTCCCCGGCGCCGTCCACGGCGTCCAGGCCAATCTGGAGCAGCTTAGCGAGCCAGGCAGGGACCGGCGCGCCCATGAGGACGGCGTTCTCCACGATGCTGCCCAGCTCGGTGATGCAGTACCACACCAGCACCAGCGGGCAGACGATGCCCCGGAAGGCCACGGGCAGCTGTACCACCGGCAGGTTGTCCAGCACCAGTCCCAGCAGCAGGTCGGCGCAGGCGGCCACCAGGACCACCACCACCTCGCCGGCCTTGTG
>CAJFTA010000006.1 GCA_904419835.1 uncultured Pseudoflavonifractor sp.
GCGCGGCAAGGCATTGCGGGGCATTCGATTCCACGCGAGGCGGGCGGCTGCCCCCTCGCGCTCCCCCGCCCCAGTTCAGGCGGGTCCTTTTAAACTGAGTTTTTTCGACACGCTGATGCCGGGCCCTGTGAGGGGCCCGGCATTTTTCTGCATTCCGGCTGCATGGGGTTTTCCGCCCCATCCGCGCAAAAATACAGCCCCCCGGGGCGGATATTGTCTCCGCTCCGGGGGGCGCTCTTCTCTGCTGCGCTTGTACCGCCTACTCAGTCGTTGGGGGTCATATAGTAGGGCTTCATCAGGCTGGGCTGCTCGGTGGAGTCCTTCTGGCTGTCCCGGCGGAACATCATTTCCGGGGGACCGTTCCGGCGGCCCCGGCTGCGGCGCCTGCTGTCCTCCCGGCGGCCGTCGCCTTTGGACGGCTCCTGCCTGATGGCGGCGGGCTTCTCCGTCCGCTTCTCCTTCCTGGGCCGGGCGGGGGCCTGCTCCTGGGCCTTCTTCTCCTGTCTGGGGCGGTCGGGGGACGCCTGGGGCGCCGCCTTCTTCTTCCGGGGGGCCTTCTTCTCCTCCTCCCCGCGGGGGGCGGCGGGGCGGCTCAGTGTCCGGGGCCGGGGGGCCAGGAGGCGGGCGGTGGCGTCCAGAATCACGTCCCCGTCCAGGGGGTTGGGCTTATAGAAATCGGTCTGGGGCTGGCTGGGCTGGGCGGGCACGGTGTCCTCCAGCCGCTGCTGCCGGACGCCCCGGCGGCTCTTCTTTTTGGGCTGCTCAGGCTCCGGTCCGGGCCCGGGGGCCTGGACGGCCACAGGGAGGGCCTGCTCCGCCTCTCCGCTCTGGCCCGCCTTCTTCTTCCGGCGGCGGCGCTTCTTGGCGGCCGCCTCCGCCGCCTCAGGGGCGGGGATGGGCTCCTCCACCGGAGCGGAAACGGCCTGCTGCTTTGCCTTGCGGGCCCCGGCGGCGGCCTTGTTGGCCGCGTCGCGGGCGCGGCGGCGCTCCTTGGCGGCGGCACGGGCCTCGGCGTCGTCGGCGTTTACCGGGCGGCCCTTGGCGTCCCTGGGGGCCTCAAAGACCTCCATGGGCCAGGGGTTGTTTCTGACCACCGGCACCTTGCGGCCGATGAGCTTTTCAATCCCCTTCAGATACTCCTGCTCGCCGAAGTCGCAGAAGGACACGGCGGTACCCCCCCGGCCGGCACGGCCGGTGCGGCCGATGCGGTGGACATAGGTCTCGGGCACCTCGGGCAGGTTGTAGTTGAACACGTGGGACAGCTCTTCAATGTCCAGGCCCCGGGCGGCGATGTCGGTGGCCACCAGGCACCGCACCTTGCCCGCCTTGAAGTCGGCCAGGGCCTGCTGCCGGGCGGTCTGGCTCTTGTTGCCGTGGATGGCGGCGGCGGTGATGCCCGCCTTCACCAGGTCCCCGGCCACCTTGTTGGCTCCGTGCTTGGTGCGGGTGAATACGATGGCGTTCTTCACGTCCAGCCCCTCCACCAGCCAGGCCAGGAGCCTGGTCTTGTTGCCCTTGTCCACCAGGTAGACGCTCTGGTCGATGATCTCCACCGGGGAGGACACCGGGTCCACCGCCACCTTTACCGGGTTTTTCAGCAGGCCGTTGACCAGGTCCATGACCTCGGGGGGCATGGTGGCGGAGAAAAAGAGGGTCTGCTTCACGGCGGGCAGCAGCTTGAGCACCCGGCGCACATCGTGGATGAAGCCCATGTCCAGCATCCGGTCGGCCTCGTCCAGGACGAAAATCTCCAGCCTGGACAGGTCCACATAGCCCTGGCCCTGGAGGTCCAGCAGGCGGCCGGGGGTGGCCACCAGAATGTCCACGCCTTTTTTCAGCTTGTCCACCTGGGGCTGCTGGCCCACGCCGCCGAAAATGACGGCGGAGCGGAGGGGCAGGTGCCTGCCGTAGGCCTCAAAGCTCTCCTGAATCTGGAGGGCCAGCTCCCGGGTGGGGGTGAGGACGAGGGAGCGGATGGGCCGCCCGGCGGGGACGGTCCCGCTGAGCCGCTGGAGGATGGGGGCGGCGAAGGCGCAGGTCTTGCCTGTGCCGGTCTGGGCGCAGCCCAGCACGTCCCGCCCGGCCAGGGCGGGGGGGATGGCCTTCTCCTGGATGGGGGAGGGCTTTTCATAGCCCAGCTCGGCCAGGGCCTTGAGAATGGATTGGGTCAGGCCCAGTTCACGAAAGGTCATACAACACACAATTCCTTTGTCAAATATTTGCGGAGGGCGGTTCCGTCTGGCCTGCCGGCGCCATGGCCGGGGCCCGGACCGCCGCCGCCGGCAGGCCGTCAAAAAGACACCCCCCGGAAAAAGGGCCTCCCGGCGGGGGTGTCTGGCGGTTCCCGTATTGCGGCGTACCGGCCGGGGCGGCTCCGCACCGCCCCGTATCTTTACTTAGTATAACACATATCCCGGAATATTACCAGTGGAGATGCGGGGATGCCTTTACCCGCCAGACCCGCTCGGGTAAACGCTGAAATACAACGCAGAGACTTTGGGCGGCATTGAGAAAGGTTCTTGAACCGCAACTAGTTTCAAGTCTGGGCGGGTAACGCTGCTCGGGCTAAGCAGTTACGACGCCAAACAGCCGAACCGGCAAGCAACTACTTTCAAGTTCGGCGGCTGCTTGGACACCACCGCCGCCGGACGCGTCTCCGAAGGGGGTACCAGGGGGAAACGGGCGCATAAGGCTTGTCAAAGCCGATCTGCGCCTGTTGCCCCCTGGCGGCTTTTGGGTACTTTTCGCCGGAGAAAAGTACCCCGCCGGAGGCATCGTCGCCGCAAGCTAGATGCATTCTGTCAGCTTTCCCCTCATCCGCCCCAGTGTGCGCACTGGGGCACCTTCCCCCGGGGGAAGGCTTCGTTACTCCCCGTCCCGGCGGGCGATGAGGGCCCGGAGCACGGCGGCCACCGTCTCCTCCAGGGTCTGGCCGCTGGCGTCCACGGTGACGTCGGCGTACTTCTCGTACAGGGGCGCGCGGTAGTGATACAGGTCGGCCAGGGTCTGGCCGGGGGAGAGGGCGATGCCCCGGGTGCTCATATTGCTAATCCGCCCCTCCAGCTCCTCCAGGGACACCCGCAGGTACACCACCGTCCCCAGCGTCTTCAGGTGCCCGATGGCCCCCGCCCGGCACACCGCGCTGCCCCCGGGGGCGATGACCGTCCCGGCACATTTCACCGAGCAGATGGCCGCCTCCTCCGCGTCCAGGAAGGCCTCCAGCCCCCGCTGGTCCAGAATCTCCTGGAGGAGGGCCCCCTCCCGCTGCTGGATGGTCAGGTCGGTGTCAAGAAAGCCATAGCCCAGGGTCTTGGCCAGCAGCACGCCCACGGTGCTCTTGCCTGAGCCGGGCATGCCGATGAGAATGATATTATCCACTTGCTTCGCTCCTTTTTACGTTCCCCCGGTCAGGGAGAGGGATGTCCTGGCCCGGCCGGTGCCGTAGTTCTGGGTGGAGTACTCCATCACCAGCTCCTCCGCCCCGTCGGGCACGGAGACAGTGCACGCCAGCTGGGTGCTCCGCCCGGCCGGGAGCCACACCTCATGCCAGGCCTGCCGGTCCTCGTCGGCCACATAGACCGGGTAGTCCGGCTCGCACTCCAGCCACCAGTCCTCTTCGTCGTAAAAATCGAAGTAGTCCAGGCTGATCCAGGCGTCAAAATTTCCCTGGTTCTCCACCTCCACCTGGACTCGCCACAGGCTCTCGTCCTCGTACTCCTCCGAGGGCCCCTCCCGCACGGCGGAGACCATATGGGCGGAGATGGCCGTCTCGTGCCAGTAGCCGTCCTCCCTGGTGGCAAAGAGGGCCGCGGCAATGAGCACAACGGCCGCCGCCACGGCGATGAGCGCCGGCTTCTCCCAGCCGCCGCCGCTCTCATAGACCTGGCCGGAGCCGCACCGGGGGCAGGTGCTCCGCCGGCCCAGCCAGCTCTTTCCGCATTGGGCACAGTGCTTTCTCACGGCGTCTCCTCCTCCCGTGCGGGCAGGGTCAGGCTGTATGTATGGATGGCCTCCACCCGCTCCTTTTCATCCCTTCCAGTCCGCTCCTCCAGGCACAGCTCCGCCCGCTCAAAGCCCTTGGGCACGTAGAACAGCAGAGAGCCCTCCGCAGGTTCCCACCATGTCAGGTCGTAGGCGGTCATGGCCTCCACGCCCATGTCCGAGAGCATCTCGATGGCGGTGGAGTCCTCCAGAACCGGGAGGTAGTGCCCGCCCTCCAGGGAGAGGTAGATCTCGCCGGTGGGGTAGTCCCAGTCCACCTCGTCCCCGCCGGTGACGGTCACGTCCACCGCCAGCAGGTCAAAGCCGGACCACCACAGCCGGGAGTTCCGGTCCAGGTCCACCCAGGACACATCCTCCACCTCCACCGTCAGCGCGCCCACGGCAAAGGGGCTCTCCGCCTCCTCCACCAGGGCGATGGCCTGGGGAGCTGCCGGCATGCTCCGCGCCACGCCCCAGACGATGAGCCCCGCGCAGACCGCCAGCCCCAGGACAATGAGCAGGCGGAGCACCAGGACGCCGCCGCGCCGGGACGCAGCGGCCCCGGGCGGCTCCACAGGCGGCTGGTCCGGCTCCCGGACCGGGGGCTCGGTGAACTGAAAATGGCCTGTGTTGCCCCCGGTCTCCGTCCGGGGGGCCCGGCGGCCGCACCTGGGACAGAAGTCGTGGGCGCCGGCGTCGTAGCGCTTGCCGCAGTTGTCGCACTTGATCCGTTTCACTGGTGGAATTCCTCCGGTCTTCCGCCCGGCCGGACCGGGCGGCTGATTGCGGCTTTGTGATAATTCCATGAATGGTATCATCAGCCGGTTTCTGGGGCATTCGATTCCACGCGAGGCGGGCGGCTGTCCCCTCGCGCTCCCCCGCCCCGACACAGCCCGATTCTGTTCAACCAAGGCTTTTTGACGGGCTGAGCCGCTTTGCGGCTATTATACCAAATTTCCCCGGGAAATGGAAGTGCCCCCTCAGCTGAGGAACATCTCCACGTCGTCCACGGTGAGGCCCTCCTGGAGGGCCAGGCTCAGACCGTAGCCGATGACCTTGGAGATGTCGGCCACCTGGCTGTCAATCTCCCGCGGGGTGACGATGACCCCTCTGCCGCCGCTCCCCAGAGCGCCCGGGTCCAGGCCGGGCCGGCCCGCCTCCGCCAGCACGTCGGCGCAGAGGGTGGCCGCGTCCACCACCGTGGGCACCCCCACCGCGATGACCGGCACGCCCAGGGTCTCCTTGTTCAGGGCGGCCCGGGCGTTGCCCACCCCGGAGCCGGGGACAATGCCGGTGTCCGCAATCTGGACCGTGCGGCACAGCCGGGACAGGCTGCGGGAGGCCAGGGCGTCCACCGCCACCACCCGGGCGGGACGGACCGCCGCCGCCACCGCCGCCGCCAGCTCGCCGCTCTCCACGCCGGTGGTGCCCAGCACCCCCGCCGCCAGGGCGGACACCGGCCGGAAGGACCCGAAGTGCTCCGGCAGCTTCTCCACCAGGTGGCGGGTGACCAGGGTGTTCCCCACCGCCAGGGGGCCCACCGCGTCGGGGGTGATGGCCCGGTTACCCAGACCCACCACCAGCACGCTCTCCCCCGGCTTCAGCTTCAGCAGCGCCCGCAGCTCCGCCGCCACCGCCCGGGCCGCCCGTCCGAAGGCGTCCTTCTCCCGGCGCTCCAGGCGGTCCAGCTCCACCGTCACATAGGCCCCCTCCGGCTTGCCCAGGGCCCGGGCCCCCCGGCCGTCCAGAATGTCCACCCGGGTCACGGCGAAGCCCTCCCGCTCCGTCTCCCGGGTCTCCACCCCCTTCAGCTCGCCCCCGCAGGCGCCCTCTTCCCAGATGGCCTTGGCCTCCAGCGCCAGGTCCGTTCTCCGTCCAAGCACTTCTTTTTCACCCTTTCTCCAAAATCAGAGGCTCCGCCGCCCTCTACATATGGTATTTTTTTCGTATGTAAGCACTATTTTTAGCGTCTGGGCCCTGTCTATTCAAAAAGTGGACAAATTTTTTTAATTTATTCTTGCATTTTTCCTCTTGTGCTGGTACAATATAAATCTGCTACGGGCAAACTATGCGTATTGCAGATACGTTAATCGTCATCGGAGGAGGTGTTTGGTTTGCCGAATATTAAGTCTGCCAAGAAGCGTGTGCTGGTCAACGAGACCAAGGCCGCGCAGAACAAGGCCGTAAAGTCCGCCATGAAGACTGATCTGAAGAAGTTTGAGGCCGCAGTGGCCGAGGGCAACCGCAGCGAGGCCGAGGGCGCTTACAAGGTGGCTGTCAAGGCTGTGGACAAGGCTGTGGGTCACGGCCTGCTGCACCGCAACAACGCCGCGCGCAAGAAGAGCAGCATGACCATCAAGCTCAACAAGCTGGCCTGAGCGCGCTTAGAGAGAGCGGAATGAAGAGCCGCCTGCTTTTGAAGCAGGCGGTTTTTTGTCTTTTCTCCCTTTTTCAAGTGTAATTTGTCCAAAGTCGGGGAATATGATAGAATCAGGACTGTCATATCGGAGGCCCGCCCCGGGGCCGGAGAAGGGAGGCGGTTGTATGATGAGAGCGCTTTGGGAGTCCAGTCCGGTGCGGTTTATCCGGGAAATGGTGGAGATGTATTTCAGCAAAAACGTGTCCCGCTCTGCGGCAGAGCTGGCCTATTTTCTGATTCTCACCATTTTTCCGGTGCTTATCTGCGTCAACGGCTTTGTGGGACTGCTGAGGCTGGACCCGGTGGAGCTGCTCAGCGGCATTGAGGAGTTTCTCCCCCGGGGCACTCTGGACGTGGTGGGTGAGTACGTGGGGTATATCAGCACCAACCAGTCCACCGGCATGCTGGTGGCCGGCCTGACCGCCACGCTGTTCTCCGCCTCCGCCGCCTTCCGGGCATTGATGAACATCATGAGCGACATCTACGAGCGCAAGACCTACACCGGAATCTTCCAGATTATCGCCAGCGTACTCTTCTCCGTGCTGTTCCTGGTCACCATCTACCTGTCTCTGGTGGTGGTGCTTACAGGGAGCTGGCTGTTTACTCTGGTGGAGGACTTCTTCCACCTCGACCCCGGCGCTCTGCCCTGGGACTGGCAATGGATCCGCTTTCTTATCCTGTTCTGCCTGGTGCTGCTGTTCGTGCTGCTGGTGTACCGCATGGCCGCCCCCAGGGGCAGGCCCCGGCCCCCTCTCCTCACCGGGGCCGTCCTGGCCTCCGCCGCCCTGGTGGCCTCCTCAGTGCTGTTCTCCTGGTTTATCGGCATGTCCTCCCGGTACTCCCTGGTGTACGGGTCCCTGACCTCGGTGGTCATCCTGCTGCTGTGGCTCTACCTGTGCGGCAATATCCTCATTCTGGGCAATGTGTTCAACTGCGTGTGGTACCGGCGGAAAAAGGTCCGCTACCTCCAGAAACTGAAGCGGGACGCCTATTCCCCCGATCAGCTGGGGTGACGTTTTCCACATCAGACCGCAAAATGGTGGAATATCCGTCTCAGCCCTGGGAACAGCCAAAATCTGGCTGTTCCCGGGGTCTTTTGTCCAGGCTTGTATTCTCCCGCCGGGCGTGGTACCCTGTTGGTATAGGAAAAGGGAGGGGTACATATGGCAAAAGCACCGGTTCTGCCCCCGGCAGGGGAGCCGGGGGTGTTTCTCTCCCAGGCCCCGGCGGCCATTGAGGAGGGAGAGTGGCTGGAGGGCATGGACTTTGTGGGCCAGACCGTCACGGGGAATGATCTGGCCGGGGTGGAGCTGTCCGGCTGCCGGTTTGTCCGGTGCAGGCTGACCGGGTGCGGCTTTGCCGCCGCCACCTTCCGGGATGTGCTGTTTCAGGACTGCGACCTGTCCCGGTGCCGCTTCACCAGGGCCAGCCTGACCCGGTGCGCCTTTGAGGACTGCAAGGCCCTGGGGGCGGATTTCTCCGGCGCAGGCCTGCGGGACGTGTCCTTCTCCCGCTGCCGGCTGGACCTGACCAACTGCAACGCCGCCGCCCTCCGGGACGCGGCCTTTCGGGACTGCTCCATGGAGGAGACTGCCCTGTCCGGCTGCCGGGTGAAGGGCCTGACCCTGGAGCGGTGCGCCCTCACCCGGGTCAACTTTTTCCAGACCCCCCTGGCCGGGGTGGATCTGACCTCCTGCACCCTGACGGAGCCGGTGTTCTCCGCCTCCGCCGGGGAGGTGAGGGGGGCGGTCATGGACCTGTTTCAGGCCGCTCAGCTGGCCCGCCGGTTCGGGGTTATCATTAAGGAATAAAAACCGCACTTTCTGATCAGAAACGGGGTGGATCACCTGAATTTCCGGTGATCCACCCCGTTTTTGTTGTATCATCGCGTCCATTTCGGCCAAATCCGCGGTTGACAGATCCGGCGTGATGTGATATATTTATCATATAAAGTGATATATTTATCATATGGAAGGAGATAGCTTTATGGATCGCGCCCGTACTATCCGCGCCGTGTCGCCCTGGTTCAGCCTTTTCAGCCTGTTTGGCCTGCTGGGCTTCCTGCCCAAGCACGATGGCAGCCCCAACTACTTCTTTTTCATCTTCTTCGGCTTTCTGGCCTTCTTTTTCTGGCATCTGCTGGAGAAAGGGGGCGTGGACGAGCGCCTGCTTTCCAACCGCCGCCGGGCGGGCATGCTGCTGCTGACCTTCTTTACCCTGCTCTCCTTCCTCCTGCTCTTTCTGCTGGATCGGGGCGTGGGGGCGGACGCCGTGTTGCTGGTGGGCTCCCTGGGGTACGCCCTGGGGATGATCCTCTCGCCGGTGCTCACGCTGGTGCTGGACAGGGCGGTGGACTGATGGGCGAGCCCTTCCGCTGTGAGATTAAGAAATACCGCGTCCTGGCCGGCCTGACCCAGGAGGAGCTGGCCGCCAGGGTGGGTGTGCGCCGGGAGACCATCCTCCGGCTGGAGGCCGGGAAATACAACCCCTCCCTCAAGCTGGCCATGGATATCTCCAAGGTACTTGCCACCCCCATTGAGTCCCTGTTCTTCTTTGAATAATTGATAAAACAGCCCGGATTGCTGGATATTTCCAGCGATCCAGGCTGTTTTGTTATTTATACTTCCTGCTCTCCGCCACCGCCAATTCGTCGCAGCGGTTGTTGTACGGGTTGCTGGCGTGGCCCGCGTCGTCGCAAGCTCCGTATCCCTCAGCCCGCCGCAGGCGGCAGGCCTCGCTCACTCCGCCGCTCATCGTCGGGACAAGCTCCACATCCCTCGTTTCCCCGTAAACGGAAAAACTCGCTCGCTTCGCTGCCCCTCCTCTCCCCAGAAAAGCGCAAGGCTCTTTTCTGGGGGCCCCATTTCCACACGACCCGCTGCGCTGGGCTCGTGCGGGGACCCCAATGTGGGTCAAGGGCCTCAGGCCTTGTACTTCTTGCTCTCTGCAACCGCTAATTCGTCGCAGCGGTTGTTGTACGGGTTGCTGGCGTGGCCCTTGACCCAGTGGAGGTTGACGGTGTGGCGCTCACACAGCTCCAGTAGGCGCTCCCACAGGTCCGGGTTCAATGCGGGCTTCTTGTCCGCCTTCACCCAGCCCCTGGCCTTCCAGCTCCTGGCCCAGCCCTTCTCCAGGGCGTCGATGACGTACTTGGAGTCGGAGTACAGCTCCACCACGCAGGGCTCCTTCAGGGCCTCCAGGGCGGTGATAACCCCGGTCAGCTCCATGCGGTTGTTGGTGGTGTGGCTCTCGCCGCCGGAGAGCTCCTTTTTGAACGTGCCGTACATCAGAATGGCCCCCCAGCCCCCCGGGCCGGGGTTGCCCGAACAGGCGCCGTCGGTGTAGATGATAACGGTTTTCATGCTCGCTCCCTTCCGGCGGCGCCTGTTGTCCATACCCGGCGGTTCCGCCGCCTGCGGCGGGATCCGGGCCGGACATTTCCCGCATTTGCGCAGCAAATGCCGCCGTCGGTATAGATGGTAACGGTTTTCATAGTGCTCCTATCTCTGCCTTCCCACGGGAAGGCTCAGCTTGTTAAAAAAGCCTCGCAGAGTTCGCGCCCGCAGGCGCGAAGAAAGTGAAATCTGTTTTCTCCGGGGACATATGCCTCGGAGAAAACACTGCTCAGGCCGCAAGTGTGGTATTTGTCCGCATTGAGCGGACAAATACTGCGCGCGGCGGACTGCATCTCACGCGGAAAAGGTGCCCGCACCTTTTCCGACGGCCGCAGGCGCTTACAGGTCCCGGAGAATCTCCTGCCGCTTCTCCTCAAACTCCCGGGCGGTGATGAGGCGCTGGTCATAGAGCCGCTGGAGCTCGGCCAGCCGCTCCTCGGCGCTGGAAGCGGAAGCGCCGCCCGAGGACGCAGGGGAATCCCCCTCGGTCTCCTCGTCGATGCTCCACTCGTAGGAGAAATACAGGCCCTTCTTGTTGCAGGCGCCGAAAATACCCACGCCCACAAATACCAGGGGCACCAGCACCCCTATCAGCCCCAAGCCGCCTCCGAACTGTCCCATCATCTGCACGCTCTGGGTCAGAAAGGCCAGGCCGATGACGGCAAAAACTCCGGCCATCACCCGGCTGAAGGTGATCATGCTCTTGCTGGGGCGGACTGTCATGCGTCTGCGTCTGCGGCGGTTCATAGGCTCCTCCTTTTCTCCACGGCGGGCGCCGCGTTTCAGCGGCGCTTTTTTCTTTTTTCTTCTTTTGGGGCTTGGAAAACAGGTTTTGGCCTCCGGCGGCGGCCTCACGCAGTTCCCACACGCCGGACACCACCGACAGCACCCCCAGCAGCAGCAGATCCAGCGCCAGCTCACCGCCGCCCTTCATCAGGAAGGAGACCACGCCCGCAAGGCAGGCCATGCCGCCGGCCACGGCCAGCAGCACCAGGCCCAGCTGCCGCAGCACGTCCCGGTGGGGGCGCAGCTTCTTCCAGTCGGACAGCAGCAGCAGGATGCCCGCGGCGGTGCAGGGCCCGCCGGGCAGCACCATCAGCAGACGGCGCTTCAGGCGGCGAAGCTCCTCCATCTCCATGCTCCTTTCTTCGTCAGAGCCTGATTTTTTTCCACATCAGGGCCGGGTTTTGGGGACAGAACCGCTCTGCGCCATCCAGGGGCGGGGCGTTCAGCCCCGCCCACGGTCGCCGGAAGCGTTATAGCCGCTGCTTTTTACTCCACAGCGCTGTCGGAAGGTGTGGAAACGGAGGCGTCAGTACTGGAATTTTTTGCCTCCTGGTCGGACTCTTCCTCCTCGTGGTCTGTTCTTGCAAAGGAGATCACCTTTACACCTTCATCCAGGTTCATCAGCTTCACGCCCTGGGCGGCGCGGCCGTAGGTGGAGATGCCGGACACCGCCATACGGATGATGACGCCCGCGTCGTTGATGACAAGGATGTCGTCGGCGTCGCTGACCACCTTGACGCCCACCACGGGGCCGGTCTTCTCGGTGACGTTATAGCCCTTCAGGCCGTAGCCGCCCCGGTTCTGGGGGCCGTCGGAGCGGATATACTCGTCCATGTCGGTCCGCTTGCCGTAGCCGTTCTCGGTGACCATGAGGACCTGGTGGTCATGCTTGGCCCGGGCCGCGCCGATGACGTAGTCCCCCTTACGGAGCTTGATGCCCCGGACGCCGCAGGCGTCCCGGCCCATGCAGCGCACGTCGGTCTCCTTGAAGCAGATGGACATGCCGTCGTGGGTGGCGATGAGGATGGCCTGGTCGCCGTCGGTCTCCCGGACGGCGATGAGCTCGTCCCCCTCGTCCAGGGTGATGCAGCGGATGCCCGCCTTGCGGGCGGTGTTGATGGCGGAGAGCTGGATGCGCTTGACGGTGCCGTTCCGGGTGACCATGGCCAGATACCGGTCCTCGGGGAACTCCCGCAGGTGGATCATGGCGGTGACCTTCTCGCCGCTCTCCACGGGCAGGATGTTCACCAGATTGGTGCCCTTGGCGGTGCGGCCCGCCTCGGGGATCTGGTAGCCCTTCTTCCGGTGAACCCGGCCCTTGTTGGTGAAGAAGAGGATGAAGTCGTGGGTGGATGCGGTAAAGACCGTGTCCACGTAGTCCTCCTCCTTGGTTGCCATGGCGGTGATGCCCTTGCCGCCACGGCGCTGGGTCTTGTAGGTGGAGGCGGGCAGGCGCTTGATATAGCCGCCGGCGGTGAGGGTGAAGACGCACTCCTCCTCCTCGATGAGATCCTCGATGTCGATCTCGTCCTCCACGTCCTGAATCTCGGTGACGCGCTCGTCGCCGTACTTGTCCCGGATGGCGGTGAGCTCGTCCTTCAGCACGCCCCGCAGCATCTCCTCAGAGCCCAGCAGCTGCTGGTAGTAGGCGATGCGGGCCTCCAGCTCCTTGTACTCGTTCTCCAGCTTCTCCCGGTCCAGTCCCTGGAGGGCCTTCAGGCGCATGTCCAGGATGGCCTGGGCCTGGACCTCATCCAGGCCGAAGCGCTGACACAGCCGATCCCTGGCGTCGTCGTAGCTGGTGCGGATGATGTGGATGACCTCGTCGATGTTGTCCTGGGCGATGAGCAGGCCCTCCAGCAGGTGGGCCCGCTCCTGGGCCTTCTTCAGGTCGTACTGTGTGCGGCGGATGATGACCTGCTCCTGGTAGGCGATGTACTCGTCCAGGATGTGCCGCAGGGAGAGAATCCGGGGCTGGAGCTTGCCGCCCGTCTCCACCAGGGCCAGCATGTTGATGGCAAAGGTGGTCTGGAGCTGGGTCTGGGCGAAGAGCCGGTTGAGCACCACCTGTGGGTTGGCGTCCCGCTTGAGCTCGATGACGATGCGCATGCCGTTGCGGTCGGACTCGTCCCGGATGTCGCTGATGCCGTCCAGCCGCTTGTCCTCCACCTGGTCGGCCATGTTCTTGATGAGCATGCGCTTGTTGACCTGGTAGGGGATCTCGGTGACGATGATGCGGACGCGGTCCTTGCCGAACTCCTCAAACTCAGTGCGGGCCCGGACGCACAGCCGGCCCCGGCCGGTGGCGTAGGCGGCCCGGATGCCGGACCGGCCCATGATGATGCCCCTGGTGGGGAAGTCGGGGCCCTTGATGTGCTCCATCAGGTCGGAGAGCTCAGCCTCCGGGTTGTCCAGCACGCAGATGACCGCGTTGATGACCTCGGTCAGGTTGTGGGGCGGGATGTTGGTGGCCATACCAACGGCGATGCCGCTGGAGCCGTTGACCAGCAGGTTGGGGAACCGGGAGGGGAGCACCTTGGGCTCCTTGCGGCTCTCGTCGAAGTTGGGGTCCCAGTCCACCGTGTCCTTCTCGATGTCCCGGAGCATCTCGTCGGAGATCTTGCTCAGCCGGGCCTCGGTGTAGCGGTAGGCGGCCGGGGGGTCGCCGTCGATGGAGCCGAAGTTGCCGTGGCCGTCCACCAGCATATAGCGCATGGAGAAGTCCTGGGCCAGGCGGACCAGGGCGTCGTAGACGCTGGCGTCGCCGTGGGGGTGGTACCGGCCCAGCACGTCGCCCACGCAGGTGGCCGACTTCTTGAAGGGCTTGTCCGCCGTCAGATTGTCCTCGTACATGGCGTACAGGATGCGGCGGTGCACCGGCTTCAGGCCGTCCCGCACGTCGGGCAGGGCGCGGCCCACGATGACGCTCATGGCGTACTCAATATAGGATTTTTCCATCTCCGGCACCAGGGGAGACACCTCAATGTGCTGATTGGGGTAGCGGATCTCCTCCGGGTCGTATTGGGGCTTCTTGCTCATGAATTTATTTCCTCCTTGTTAGAGGCCTTCTTTATCCTCCACACTGGGTCTGTCACGCTGCGGCGGCTGCGCGACGCACGGCTTCCCTCCGACTCGGGCGTGAACCGGCCCGGCATGCCGGTCCTGGGTTCCCGCCCTCGCTTCGGTCCATCCGTGCTGCTCCGCACGCCTCCGCGCTTCTATTAGTAGTCCAGATTCACCGCGTACTTGGCGTTTTTCTCGATAAACTCCTTCCGGGGCTCCACCTTCTCGCCCATGAGCACGTTGAAGGTGGCGTCGGCGGCCACGGCGTCGTCCAGCTCGATGCGGCGGAGGGTGCGCTTCTCCGGGTCCATGGTGGTCTCCCACAGCTCGTGGGGGTTCATCTCGCCCAGGCCCTTGAAGCGGGAGATATCCACCTTGGCGTTGGGGTTGTCCCCCCTCAGCTCGGCGGACACCCGGTCCCGCTCCTCGTCGGAGAAGGCCACCCGGGTGGTCTTGCCCCGGGTCAGCTTGTAGAGGGGGGGAACGGCCGAGTAGACGTACCCGTGCTCAATGAGGGGCCGCATGAAGCGGAAGAAGAAGGTGAGCAGCAGGGTACGGATGTGGGCGCCGTCCACGTCGGCATCGGCCATGATGATGACCTTGTGGTAGCGCAGCTTGGTCACGTCGAACTCGTCGCCGATGCCCGCGCCCAGGGCGGTGATGACGGGCTGGAGCTTGTCGTTGCCATAGACCTTGTCGGCCCGGGCCTTCTCCACGTTGAGCATCTTGCCCCACAGGGGGAGGATGGCCTGGAAGCGGGAGTCCCGGCCCTGGGTGGCCGAGCCGCCTGCGGAGTCGCCCTCCACGATGTAGAGCTCGGTAAGCTCGGGGTTGACCTCGTTGCAGTCCCGCAGCTTGTCGGGCATGGCGGCGCCGCCCAGGGCGGTCTTGCGCCGCACCGACTCCCGGGCCTTCCGGGCCGCCTCACGGGCACGGGAGGCGGTGAGGGCCTTGTCCAGGATGGCCTTGCCCACCGACGGGTTCTCCTCCAGGAACTCCTCCAGCTTCTCGCTGACCAGATTGCTGACCAGGGTACGGATGTGGGCGTTGCCCAGCTTGGCCTTGGTCTGGCCCTCGAACTGGGCCTCGGTCAGCTTCACCGAGATGACCGCCGTCAGGCCCTCCCGGCAGTCCTCGCCGGACACCTTCTCCTCGTCCTTGAGGATTTTCATCTTCCTGCCGTAGGCGTTGAGCACGTTGGTCAGGGCCTGCTTGAAGCCGGTCTCGTGCATGCCGCCCTCGGGGGTGTGAACGTTGTTGGCAAAGGACACCAGGATCTCGTTGTAGGTGTCGGTGTACTGCATGGCGATTTCCGCGATGGAGTCGTCCTTCATGCCGGACATGTAGATGACGCCGTCGTGGATGGGGGTCTTGTTCCTGTTAATGAAGGACACAAACTCCCGGATGCCGCCCTCGTAGTGCATGGTGTCCTCCTGCTCCATGCCGGGGCGGCGGTCCTGGATGACGATTTTCAGCCCAGCGTTGAGGAAGGCCTCCTCCCGCATGCGGGTGTGGAGGATCTCATAGTCGTAAACCGTGTCCTCAAACATCTCGGGGTCGGGCTTGAAGACCACCTCGGTGCCGTGGCGGTCGGTGTCCCCCACGATGGTCATGGGCTGGGTTACCTTGCCACGGGAGAACTTCATCTCGTGGATTTTGCCGTCCTTGTGGACCCGCACCTCCAGCCACTCGGAGAGGGCGTTGACCACGCTGGCGCCCACGCCGTGGAGGCCGCCGGACACCTTATAACCGCCGCCGCCGAACTTGCCGCCGGCGTGGAGGATGGTGAACACCACCTCCAGGGCGGGCAGGCCGGTCTGGGGCTGCACGTCCACGGGGATGCCCCGGCCGTTGTCGGTGACGGAAATCACGTCCCCCTCCAGGATGGCCACGTCGATGCGGTCGCAGTAGCCGGCCAGGGCCTCGTCGATGGAGTTGTCCACGATCTCATACACCAGGTGGTGCAGGCCCGAGGAGGAGGTGGAGCCGATATACATGCCGGGCCGCTTGCGGACGGCCTCCAGGCCCTCCAGCACCTGAATCTCGCTGCCGCCATACTCGTGGTCCACCTGAGTGGCGCTCTGTTCCAGTTCTAACTCGTCAGACATAATAACCTCCGCTTGTTCTTCGATACGCGCTGGGTGTGGCGCCTGGAAACGGGCCTTGTCCGCTCCCACGCGCCACACACAGCTGATTTTGGTTTTCAATATGGTTCAGTGCTCGGCCATGACCCCGGTGGGAATAAAGGTGGGGCCGCAGGCCCCGGGGGACAGGTCGTAGGTGGAGAAGCACAGGACAATCTCTCCGCCGTCCACCCAGAAGAGCATGTCCTCCAGGCTGCGGCTGTCCACAATGTCCGCCGCGTCCTCCAACCAGTCCACCTCCGGGTGGCTGGCCATGTAGGCCTTTACAATCTCCCGCAGGGTGGCCGCCAGTGCGTCCGGGTCCTGGCTGGTCAGATCGGCCAGCCCCAGCTCCTCCCCGGTGGCCAGGTCGTAGGTATGGCCCAGGCAGTTGCTGTTGGCCACGCCGCCCATATACCAGGACCAGGTCAGGCTCACGCTGAACAGCCCGTCCCCGTTCTGGGAGACACGGGCGTCCACTGTGTTGGTCCATACGTCGTCCGCCCGCTTCTCCAGAGGGAGTTCCCCGCTGCTGTCGGCAAAAAAGCTGTCGCAGTAGCCGCCCAGGCTCTCGTTGATGGCCTGGGCCTGGTCCGTGTCCCCGGTGAGCTGCACCAGGTCATAATACCAGGACAGGGACAGAGATCCGTCCTTGTTGTGGACCGACCTGTCCTGCCGCTCAATGGAATAGCCCGCCGTCTCCGTCGCCCCGTCCGCCGCCGGCACAGCTCCGGGCGCCGCCGCAGCCGGCACGGACGGCTCGGGCAATTGGGCAGTCTGGGAGGGCGGCGGGCTGCTCTGCCCGGGCGCCCCCGCATTCTCCCCCGCGCCGCAGGCGCTCAGCGCCAGCGCCAGGCCAAGAAAAAGGGCCAGATATCGCCGCTTCATGTCTCTGCCTCCATCTCTTTTTCTTGAGGCGCTGCCGGAGCGTCAGTCCAGACAATCCTCGTTCTCGTCCATAAAGCCGTCCGGTTCAGCGCCCTCCTGGCCTTCCTCGCCGCCCAGCAGCTCGGTGGTCCGCATGCGGCGGGACAGCTTCTTCTCCTCCACCTGCCGGTGGAGCAGCTCCTTGACCTCCCTGGGATTTTTGATGTTCAGCAGGTCCAGATGGGGGGTGGTCTTGTCCGAGGAGTGGACGCACACGGTGCCCACGCCGAAGATCCGCTGGAACAGGGAGCGCTTCAGCTCCAGATCCCGCACCCGGTAGAGGAGCACCTCCTCTTCCTTCAGGTTCAGCAGGCCGGTCTCCCGAAAGATCCGGTCCTCGCTGAGCCGGTACCGGGTAAAGGTGATGGGCAGGCCCAGAATTCGCTTTCGATCCTTCCACAGATAGGTAATCGGTTCCATAGTCCGCGCTCCTTTCCTTCGCGCGCCCGGGGGAGCCCCGGGCTTACTCAAAGCTGTTGTTTTCCGCCCGGCGGAGCAGGGTGGCGGTGGCCATCTGGGAGAGGTAGACGGTCTGCCCCCGCCGTTTGTCCCCGCAGACCACAAAGGACTTGGGGATGTCGTCGCCAACCGCCTCTACCCGGCCCTCCTTCTCCGCCCGCTCTAAAAATTTGCGGGTCAGATGGGAGGAGGAGGCGTTGTCCAGGTCAAACAGGCCGATGATGTCCCGGTAGGGCACCACCACCGACTGTCCCAAATGCAGATACACGGCTTAACCTCCTTTTCCGTCGTCGTCAATGACCCTGGGGTCCCACAGCCGCTTGTACAGCCGCCGCCCCAGGTACATCCCCAGAAATGCCAGCGCCGCCGGCAGGCCGGGCACAAAGAGCAGGGTCTCAATGGGCGCGCCGCCGGCGTCCGACCAGCCGAAGAACCGGGCGAAAAACACCGCCAGCGTCACCGCCAGGCAGACCAGAGGCGGCGCCCACCGCCACAGCTTCCGCCGGGCAAACCGGTATGCCGCGTACTCCGCCGCCGCGCCCAGCAGCAGCGGCAGCAGGCAGAACAAAATCAGAATGGGCATAGCGCTCCCTTATCCGCCGTTTTTGGCGTCTTTCCCCGCCTTTTTCTTCTCTATCAGTCTCAAAACGGCACGTTTGATGTTATATACCACCAGAAAAATCGCCAGCAGCTCCAAAAAATACAGCAGCCAGTATATTGCCACCGGGCCCGCGCCCACGGCGGGCGCCAGCTCCACGGCGGAGGCAATGACGCCCACAATCCCAAGAGCCGCCGGGATGGCATACAGGATTTTTCTCCGGCAGAATATGGTGAGCGCCAGCTGGAGCAGGCCTCCCGCCCAGAAGGGCAGGGACAGCACAAACACCGCCGCCGCGCCGAACACCGCCAGCACCGGGGCTGCCAGAAGCAGATGGAACATGCCGGAAACCTCCTTTTTGTGGGGTTTTCGTAGCTTTCCCCTGAGGGAAGGTGGCATTTGCGAAGCAAATGACGGATGAGGGGAAGGCTTTCAGTGGGCACATAGCTTGCAGGAGAACACCCTTCGGGGAGGTACTTTTCACCGGCGAAAAGTACCCAAAAGCCGCCGGGGACACAGGGGCAGCGGGCCCTTTCAGGGCCAAATGCCCCCGTTTCCCCGGACCCCTTTCGGAGATGCGGCTTGCGGCGGTGGGGTTCAAGTAGCCACCGAACTTGAAAGCAGTTGCTTGCCGGTTCGGCTGTCCGGTTTCGTTCCTGCGTCGCCCGAGCAGCGTTACCCGCCCAGACTTGTAAGTCCCTGCAATTCAAGAACCTTTCTCAATGCCGCACGGGGTCTCTGCACCATATTTCAGGTTCTGCTCACACCAGCGCGCCGTTATGAATGCGCAGCACCTTGCCGCCCTCCAGGTGCTCCAGCTTCTCGTCCTCGCAGCAGGTGATGAACACCTGCCCGCCCTTGATGCGGTTGAGAACAAAGCTCTGCCGCCGCTGATCCAGCTCGGAGAGCACGTCGTCCAGCAGCAGCACGGGCCACTCTCCGGTATCGTCGTGAAAAATCTCACGGGCGGCCAGCTTCAGGGACAGCGCCGCCGTGCGGGTCTGGCCCTGGGAGGCGAACTGCCGGGCGGCCACGCCCCCCAGCTCCACGGTCAGGTCGTCCTTGTGGGGCCCGGACAGGCACTGCCGGGACTCCAGCTCCGCCCGGCGGTGGCGCTCCTGGTGGGCCATAAGGGCGGAGAGGATGTCCTTCACGCCCCCCTCCGGGTCCTGGACTGTGCTCACCGTCTCATATTTCAGCCCCAGCTCCTCCCGCCCGCCGGAGAACTCCCGGTGGATGGCCGGGGCGGTCTCCCGCAGCCGGCGGACAAAGTGGGCCCGGTAGTGGATGAGGACGGCCCCGGTCTGGGCCATTCTCAGGCTGAAGTCGTCCAAGGCGTCCAGCAGGGAGGGCTTCTCCTCCCAGTCCCGGAGGATGCGGGTCTTCTGCTCGTGGAGGCGGCGGTACTCCGCCAGTGCAGCGGCGTACCGGGGCCGGAGCTGGCAGATGCACTCGTCCAGGAACCGGCGGCGCTCCGCCGCCCCCTCCCGGATAAGCGTCAGATCCTCCGGACAGAAGAACACGGTGTTGAGCATCCCCGAGAGCTCTCCGGCGGTCTTCAGTCTCACGCCGTTGGACAGCAGCTGCCGCCGGGCGCCCCGGGACAGCCGGGCCTCCAGGGTGAAGTCCCTTTCCCGGGAAAAAACCTCCGCCTTCACAAGGGCGTGGTCCACGCCGAACGCTATCAGCTCCCGGTCATACCGGGCCCGGCGGCTGGAGGCGGTGGACAGGTAGCCGATGGCCTCCAGCAGGTTGGTCTTGCCCTGGGCGTTCTCCCCGCAGATCACGTTGACGGCAGGGGAGAAGGGGGTCTCCAGGTGGGGGTAGTTGCGGAAAAAGTCCAGGGTAATGGACTTTACTATCATACCACGGTCAGCTCCAGGCCGGGCAGGGTGACCACGTCGCCGGGACGGACCTTCTTGCCCCGCATGGTGCACACCTCGCCGTTGACGGACACCTCTCCGGCCTGGATGATGTTCTTGGCCTCACCGCCGGTCTCAGCCACGCCGGCGAACTTGAGCAGACCCTCCAGCTTGATGAACTCGGTGGTGATCTTCACTTCATGCTTTTCCATTGTCTTTCCTCTCTTCCGGGTGGCCCAGCAGGGCGGCCAGCCGCCCATAGACCTCAGGCAGGACCTTTTTCAGGGCCACCGGGGCCCCCTTGGCCCGGTCGTAGAAAAAGTGCCTGCTCTCCCCCTGGGCCCGGAGGGTTCCGTCGGCGGCGCTGGTGATGTCGTAGTGCAGGTCCACCCGGGCGGGGGTGAGCCTGGTGACGGTGACCGTGATGGCCACCGTCTCCCCGAAGGGGGTCATGGACCGGTACTTGCAGTTTACCTCGGTGAGGGCGAAGTCGATGCCCGCCTCCACCGCCCTGTCGTACCCCCAGCCCAGCTGGTCCATCAGGTCGGTGCGGGCCTCCTCCATCCAGTAGATATAGTTGGCGTGGTGGACGATGCCCATGCCGTCGGTCTCGTAGAACTGGACCTTGCGCAGATAGGGCCTGATTTCCATGGGTTCCACGGTTATTCGCCCGCCTTCAGCCGGACGGGCAGCACCATATAGAGGAAGCTGTCTCCCCCGTCGTCGGGCAGGATGACGCAGGGGGACACGCCGGTGGACAGCTCCAGCCGCACCCGGTCGGCGGGGGCGGCCTTGAGGGCGTCCATCAGGTACTTGTTGTTGAAGCCGATCTCCAGGCCCCTGCCGTCGCCGGACACGGGACACTCGTCCCGGGCGTCACCGATGGCGGTCTTGGTGGAGATTTTCAGCAGGTTCTCCTCAAAGACGCAGCGCAGGGGGCTCTTGAGCTTGTCGCTGATGATGAGGGAGACCCGGTCGATGGAGGCCAGCAGAGCCCGGGTATCCCCCTCGATGTGGATGGGGTTGTTGCGGGGCACGGCCTGGCGGTAGGCCAGGAACTCGCCCTCCAGCCGCCGTGAGACCAGCATGGTGTCGCCCACCTTGAACATGACGTGGCGGGCGCCCTGGGTGACGGAGGCGGGCTCGTCCACCTGGGAGCAGATCTTCTCCACCTCGCTGAGGGCCGCGCCGGGCACCACGAAGGAGAAGGCGGCCTCCCCCTCCTTTTTGTCGATGGGCTCGTGCCGCAGGGCCAGCCGGTACCCGTCCACCGATACCACGGTCAGGCCGTTTTCATCCACCTCAAAGAGGGAGCCGGTATGGATGGGGCGGCTCTCGTTGTCGCTGACGGCGAAGAGGGTCTGGCCGATCATGGCCTTGAGCCGCTCCTGGGTGATGACAAAGGAGTTCTGATACTCCACGGTGGGCAGCTCGGGGAACTCCTCCGGATCGGTGCCCAGGATATTGAACTCGCTCATGCCGCACTTGATGTTCACCATATAGTTCTCAGCGGTGAAGATGACGGTGTCGTCGGGCAGCTTGCGGACGATCTCGCCGAAGAGCCGGGCGGAGAGCACCAGGGAGCCCTGGCTCTGAATGTCGGCGGGCACAATGGTGCGGATGCCGGTCTCCAGGTTATAGCCGGTCAGGCGCAGCTCGCTGCCCGCCTCCAGCAGAATGCCCTCCAGGGCGGGGATGGAGCTCTTGGGGGAGACGGCCCGGCTGGAGGTGGAGATGGCGGACTGGAGCAGGGCCTTCTCACAGGTGAATTTCATGGGATGGAACCTCCGTTTCCGTCTCTCCTCTCGGCGCGATCAGGAGAGGAGAGGCTATATAGATTCGTAGTAACCGTAGTAGGGAATGTGGATGTGGAAAAACGGCGGGAGCCTTAGGGCCGGAGGGCTTTGGCTGTCCACAGGGGGTGTGGAGAAAATCTGCGGCTTTCCACAGGGCGCGGGGAGAAGAAAAGTTGTCCACATCAGGCTTTTCCACATGTCCACAGAATGTTGATAAATCTGATTGCCCGCTGTAATCGGATGGATGCAGGAAATCCTGCATCAGAGGGTGTGATGGGCCAGGCCCTTTCCGCAGCGCAAAAAGGGCCCCGGGGGCTTATTCGTACCGGGCGTTGATGTTGGTGTTCAGGTCCTTGATGATCTCGGCCACCTCGGCGTTGGACTTCATCAGGTTCTCAATGCGCTCGATGGAGTGCATGACGGTGGTGTGGTCCCGGCCGTCGAACTCCTTGCCGATCTCCTTCAGGGACAGGGAGGTCATGCGCCGGATGAGGTACATGGCCATCTGCCGGGCCAGAGCGGTGTCCTTGGTGCGGCCCTGGCCCCGGAGGGCGTCGTTGTCGATGTTGTAGAATTTGCAGACCTCTTCGATGATCACGTCGGCGGAGGGGAGAAACTCGGCCTTCTCCTTGAACATGTCCTGGACGGCCCGGGTGACGGTCTTTACGTCCACGCTCTCGCCCATCAGCTCCTGGAAGGCCAGAATCTTGTTGACGGTGCCCTCGATCTGGCGGACGTTGGAGGTGATGTTGTCGGCGATGTATTTGAGCACGGGCTCGGGCAGATTCATGCCCCGGCGGATGGCCTTGTTCTTGATGATGGCCACCCGGGTTTCGTAGTCGGGGGGCTTGATGTCCACGGGCAGGCCCCACTCGAACCGGGTTTTCAGCCGGTCGTCCAGCCGCAGCATCTCCTTGGGGGGGCGGTCGGCGGTAAAGACGATCTGGCGCCCGGCCTCGTAGAGGGTGTTGAAGGTGTGGAACATCTCCTCCTGGGAGCTCTCCCGGCCGGCGATGAACTGCACGTCGTCCATGAGGAACACGTCGGCAGAGCGGAATTTCTCCCGGAACTCCTGGTTGCGGCCCTCCCGGATGGCCTGGATCAGCTCGTTGGTGAAGGCGTCGCCCTTGATGTACACCACCCGGAAGTCGGGGCGGGTGGCGTGGATCTTGTGGGCGATGGCGTAGAGCAGGTGGGTCTTGCCCAGGCCGGACTCGCCGTAGATGAACAGCGGGTTGTAGCTCTTGCCGGGGTTGTCGGCCACGGCCAGGGCGGCGGCGTGGGCGAATTTGTTGGAGGAGCCCACCACGAAGCGCTCAAAGGTATAGTCCTCGGTGCCGGGGAGGAAGGTGCTGTCCACGGGCTTGGCGGCCTCGGTGAAGTGGTCCAGCTCCCCTTCGCCCAGGACCTCCACCTGGAAGTCGGCGGCAAAGAGCTCGTGAAGGGCCTTCTGGATATTGGGGACATAGCGCTTGCGGATGATGTCCCGCTTGAAGTTGGTGGGCGAGTGGATGACGAAGCGGTCCTCCTCCAGGGCCACGGCGGTGCAGTCGTCAAACCAGGTGTTGATCGCCGTGGCGGTCATGTCCGCTTCCATGAGGGAGAGAACCTTGGCCCATATGTCGGCCGGTGAATTCACGGGTGAAACCCCCTTTTGCAAAAAAATGCGTCTCTTTGAGTATACCAAAAAAATACCTCCCTAGCAATGTTTTTTGCGCCTACACATCTTAAAAGAAATAAGTGGGTTTGTGGTATCTCTCTGTACACCCACAAGATATAGTGGGATGGAGAAAATTTTCTTGTTTTTCTTCCAAAAATAGTAGTTGACAGGGGATTTTGTTTTCGGTTATAATACCCAGTGCGCTATTATACCCGGTTTTGGGGTGTAAAGGCATGGCAATTGACGACCGCGGCCGGGCAAATTTCCGGCCGTTGTGGAGGGCGGCTCCGGCCGCTTTTTAAACGAACAGGAGGTGTAACACGATGGTTCGTACCTATCAGCCCAAGAAGCGCCAGCGTTCCAAGGAGCACGGATTCCGCAAGCGTATGCGTACCGCCAACGGCCGCAAGGTCCTGGCCCGCCGCCGTGCGAAGGGCCGCGCCCGCCTGACCCACTAAGGTGAAGGCACACAAGGAAATAGGGCTTTATTGAGGGGCGGAGGAGCTTAATCCTTCCGCCCCTGCGCAGCATACGGACAAATTGGCCCTGTTTTCCCTATTTTCCCGGCGGGGAGGGAGTACTCCCTCCCCAAAACCCGTCTCTTAAAGGAAGGCGCAGCATGGATCACACGGTCTCTCTCAAACTCAATCACGAATTCCGGCGGCTCTACGCCAAGGGAAAGAGCGCCGTGAACCCCTGCATGGCGGTGTACTGCCGGAAGAACCGGCTGGGCTACAACCGGCTGGGCTTCACCACCGGCACCAAGCTGGGCAAGGCGGTGGTGCGCAACCGTGTCCGCCGCCGGCTGCGGGAGGTATACCGCACCAACGAGGACAAGATCCGCCCGGGGTACGACATTGTGGTGGTGGCCCGGGTCCGGGCCTGCCACAGCCGGTACGCCGAGCTGCAGCGGCAGTTCCTCCGCACGGCGGACAAGCTGGGCCTTCTGGAGGGAAGCGGAACATGAAGGGGCTGCTGCTGCGGATGATCCGGTTCTACCGGCGCAGCATCTCCCCTCTGCGGCCCCCCTGCTGCCGGTTTATCCCCACCTGCTCGGAGTACGCTCTGGAGGCGGTGGAGAAGTACGGCGCGGTCAAGGGCGGGCTGCTGGCCCTGCGGCGGCTGCTGCGGTGCCACCCATTTCACCGGCAGAAGTCCATTGAGTACGACCCGGTCCCATGAGGCGGTCCGTCCGCCCCGGCGCCGGGCCGCCCTTTTGGCGTCCTGACGGAGAAAATCCCCCGCTTCAGCCCCGAAAATTCACTTTGGAGGCCATTCAATGCAAGGAATTCAGCTTCTCCTGACCCCTTTTGTATGGGTCCTGATGCTCTTTTACGAGCTCTTTGACAACTACGGCGTGGCCCTGATTCTCTTCGCCGTGCTGGTCAAGGTCATTTTGTTCCCCCTGTCCATCAAGGCCAAGCGGTCCATGATCCAGATGAACATGCTCAACGGCCAGATGCAAAAGCTCCAGAAAATGTACGGCAATAACCGGGACAAGTACAATCTGGAGGTTCAGAAGCTCTACGAGAGGGAAAAGGTCAACCCCATGGGCGGCTGCCTTTGGAGCATGCTGCCCGTGCTTATCCTCTTCCCCCTGTACGCCATTATCCGCCAGCCCCTGACCTACCTGATGAACCTGACCCCCGACGTCATCGCTGAGGTGGCCCAGGTGGTCAACTGGAGCACCGAGGCGGTGGCCCAGGGCTGGATCCGGGAGGCCGCCGACTTCGTCAACACCGGCTACAACCAGCTGTACCTGGCGTCTCTCATCACCCCGGACAACATCAGCGCCGTCCAGGCCGTGGCCGAGGGCGCACGGGTTATCAACTTTAACTTCCTGGGCCTGAACCTGGCCCAGATGCCCCAGTGGGAGTTCTGGACCTGGGATGTGGTGGACTGGGCCCACATCGGATTGTTCCTCATGCCCATTGTGTCCGCCGGATCCGGCCTGCTGTTCTCTCTGATTATGATGAAGACCAACGCGGTCAACAAGCAGAGCCAGAACGCCGCCGCCAACTCCACCAATAAGACCATGCTCATCATCTCCCCCCTCATGTCCCTGTGGATCGGCTTTGCCATGCCGGCGGGCCTGTCGGTGTACTGGATCAGCCAGAACGTGCTGTCCATGCTCCAGGAGTTCCTGGCCGGCAAGATCCTGAAAAAGGACTATGAAAAGGCCGCCGTCGAGGCCGCCCGCCGGGAGGCCGAGGAGAAAGAGGAGGAGAAGCACCGCCGGGAGGAGGAGCGGGCCGAGCGCACCCGCCGCATCGAGGAGGCCAAGCACAACAAGGGCAAGAAGAAGGGCCCCAAGGCCAAGGATGCGGATGAGAACAAGATTCCCGCCTCTGTCCGTGAGGCCAGCCGGGTGGGCATCCGGGCCTATGCCCGGGGCCGGGCCTACGACCCCTACCGCTTCAGCCCCGACGGCCCCACCCCCTACCATGAGCTGGACGGCGCTGTGACCGAGAATGCGGAGGACAAGAAGCTGGAGCGCAAGTCCGAGCGCCGGGAGGAGGCCGCCCTGGAGGAGGCCGCCGACCAGATGATCGTGGACGAGCTGAAGGCGGAGCAGGCCGTTCAGGTCCCCACCGAGGCCCCTGCCGGGGACGCCGGCACCACCCAGGCCCCCGGCTTTGAGACTCCCCGCTATGACGCCCCCGACTACGACGCTTCCGCCGAGGACGGAAAGCAGTCCTGATACTTTTCCTCGAAAAGGAGAGAAAACAGCCCATGCTGAAATATATTGAGAGCACCGGCCGCACTGAGGAGGCCGCCATCGAGGCCGCCCTTCAGAAGCTGGGAATGGACCGGGACGACGTATCCGTGGAGGTGCTGGAGCGGGCCAAGACCGGCTTTCTGGGCATCGGCGCCTGCCCGGCCAAGGTGAAGGTGACCTACGAGGCCCCCGACGAAGAGCCTGCGGAGGAGGAGAGGCCTGCTCAGCCCGCTCCGGCCGCCCCTGTGGCGAAGGAAACGCTCAAGGCGGTCCATGAGGCGCCCGCCGCCCCTGCCGCGGAGGAGAAGGCCCCCGCAGCGGACAAGCCCGCCCCCGCCCCTGTGGGGGATGACGAGCGCGCCCAGCGCATCCACGCCTTCCTCACCGGCCTGCTGGCCCACATGGGGTCGGACGCCGTCCCCTCCATCACCCTGGGTGAGGAGAACACCTACGAGGTGGAGCTGCTGGGCGAGCACCTGGGCGGCCTTATCGGCCGCCGGGGTGAGACCCTGGACGCCATCCAGCAGCTGACCAATTACGCCGTGAACCACGGCCAGTCCCACCGGGTCCGGGTCCACGTGGACGCCGAGGGCTACCGGGCCAAGCGGGAGGAGAGCCTGACCCGCCTGGCTCAGAAGGTGGCGGGCAAGGTAGTCAAGTACCGCAGGAATGTGACCCTGGAGCCCATGAACGCCTATGAGCGCCATGTCATCCACACCGCCCTCCAGGACTACCCCGACGTGACCACCTACTCCACCGGTACCGAGCCCAACCGCCGCACCGTGGTGGCCTACAGCCGGGGCGAGCACCGGGGCGCGTAATTTCATACAGAACACGGAGACGCGGGGGACAGGAGTCCCCCGCGTCAGTCTGTCGAAAAAGTGGCTTCCGCCACTTTTTCGAAGGAGCTTCATGAAATTTTCACCTCGATTTCTGATGAAATTGTCGGCAAAAATTTCATGAGTTCATTTGATTCCGTCATCTGCGGATGACGGAACTCTGCGAGGCTTCCCCTTCTGGGAGGTTTTTCGACACGCTGACGCGGGGGACAGGAGTCCCCCGCGTTTTTTCACATGGAAATATAGAGGGCTTGACGTCCGCACCCCGCCCGGCTATGATGGAGGTACAGCCCGCCTCTGCGGGAAGCGGAGCCCGGCGGAGGGAAAGCCGCCGGGGCCAAAACAGAAAGGGGAGCGCGCCATGTACGAGATTTCCAACTTTCAGAACAACGACGATGTGAAAACCCTGACCTCCATGGGACCCTTTACGGTGATCGAATATCAGCGCGACCTGAGCGTCCTGCCCGGGGACGCCCAGATGGCCTATTACTGCAACGCCATGAATGTGCGCAAGCGGCAGGTCATCTGCGACCTGAGCAAGGCCAACATCACCCTTCAGGCCGGAGCCATGCAGTGGATGCTGGGCAATGTAAACGCCACCACCGGCATCAAGGGCGTGGGGGACCTGTTCGGCAAGGCCGTGCGGGGCAGGGTTACCGGCGAGTCGGCCATTAAGCCGGAGTACACCGGCGACGGCCTGCTGGTGCTGGAGCCCACCTACAAGCATATTGTTCTGCTGGACCTGCGGGAGTGGAACGGCTCGGTGGTGCTGGACGACGGCCTGTTCCTGGCCTGCGACTCCAATCTGAAGCACAAGGCGGTCATGCGCTCCAACATCTCCTCTGCGGCAGCGGGCGGCGAGGGGCTGTTCAACCTGGGCATCATGGGCGAGGGCGTGCTCTGCCTGGAGTCGGAGTGCCCCAGGGAGGAGATGGTGGAGATCACCCTCCACAACGATGTGCTGAAGATTGACGGCAACATGGCCGTGGCCTGGAGCGGCAGCCTGGACTTTACGGTGGAGCGGTCGGGCAAGAGCCTCATCGGTTCGGCGGCCTCCGGCGAGGGACTGGTCAATGTGTACCGGGGCAGCGGCAAGGTGCTGATGGCCCCAGTGATCCACGGCTTTGCGTAATATCCCTGCAAAAACGCGGCGTCTCAAGAACGAGACGCCGCGTTTCTATCTTTTTTATGCCTGGGGCGCGGGGGGATTGCCGCCGCCCTCCCCCTTGGGCCGGGGACGGTACCGGCGGTGGCGGTGCCGGGTGGGCTTTTTCTCGCCGCCCTCGGCGGCTGGCGCCGGGCTCACTGCCTCGGCGGGCTTGGCCTTGGGCTGCTGGGCCTGCTGCGGGGGGCGCTCCTGACGGGGCCTGTCCCCCCTGGGCTTCTGCTGGGGCCTGTCCGCCCGCTTCTCCTGGCGGGGCTTGCCCTCGGGCAGGGCCCTGGACTCCTGTCTCTTCTGTTCCCCGCGCCTGGGCTCCTGCTTTTTCTGGGGCCTGCCCTCCTGGTTCTGGCGGGGGGGCTGCTCGCTCCTGCCCTCGCCGCCCTTGTTCCGGCCGCGGCCGCGGCTCCGGCCGGACTTGGCCCCCTCCGCCTGCTTCTCCTCTCCGGTTTGCACAGAGGCGGTGAGTCCCAGGCCGGTGAGGGCGGTGCCCAGGCTGCTGCGCAGCTTCTCCTCCGGGTCCTCGGGGGGCGGCGTCACCTTGCGCAGCTTGGCCAGCTCCTCGGGCGGCGGGGCCACGTACCCCTCCGGCCGCTTGCCCTTGCCGTTGCGCACCACGCAGATCTCGCAGTTGTGGAAGCAGCGGGGGGACTCGGGCGCGTCGTCCAGCCGGACCTTCACCGTCTCCCGCAGCAGGTTTACCTGGGACACGGTGCCCACGCCCTCGGGCGTCTCCACAAAGCTCTCGTTCTTGGGCATCCGCTTCACCGCGTCCTCATAGGCGTCCTGCTCGTACTTCAGGCAGCACATGAGCCGCCCGCAGGTGCCCGAGATTTTTGTGGGGTTGAGGGACAGGCTCTGGGTCTTGGCCATCTTGATGGACACGGGCTGGAAGTCGTCCAGGAAGGAGGCGCAGCAGAAGGGACGGCCGCAGATGCCCAGGCCGCCCAGCATTTTGGCCTCGTCCCGGACGCCGATCTGCCGCAGCTCAATGCGGGTGTGGAACACGCCGGCCAGGTCCTTCACCAGGGCGCGGAAGTCCACCCGCCCCTCGCTGGTGAAGAAGAAGAGAATTTTATTTCCCTCGAAGTTGTACTCCACCTCCACCAGCTTCATGTCCAGCCCGTGATCGGCGATCTTCTCCTGGCAGATCTGGAAGGCCTTCTTCTCCTTTTCCCGGTTGCGGGCCACGGTGTCCAGATCTTTTTCGGTGGCGATGCGCACCAGGGGGCGGAGGGGGGCCACCACGCTCTCGTCCTCCACCATGGTGTTGCCCTTGACGCACTCGCCGTACTCAATGCCCCGGGAGGTCTCGATGATGACGCCCTGTCCGGCCCGGACCTGGGTGCCCCTGGGGTCGAAGTAGTACTCCTTACCTCCGCTCTTGAAGCGGACGCTGATGATTTCGGTCATAGGTACCTCCAGCGCCCACCTGGGCGCACGTTCAGAATAAGCCTTCCCCCTGGGGGGAAAGCGGTCCGCAGGGCCGGATGATGGGAAATCATCCCCGGCAGCGGACCAGGCCGGCGCACAGCCAGCCGGCCAGGTGCCCGGCGCCTACGTTAAAGGTACAGGCGGCGCGCAGCCGCTCCAGCACGTCCGTGGCGGCGAGCATGGCCCTGGGAGACAGGGCCCGGGCTGCCTGTGCGGCGGCGGAGCGGCGGTCGGGGTCGGCCTCGCCGCAGTCCCCGCCGGCGCGGAGCACCAGGGCGTGGCGCAGCAGCAGAATCCCCTCGGAGAAGAGCGCGGACAGACTGTCCCGGTCCCACTTCTCCAGGGAGATACAGAATTCCATCCATGCCAGCTCGTCCCCGGCGGAGAGCCGGGCAATGAGCTCGGGCGCTGCGCTGCGGGCCTGGACGCCGGTATCCCCGGCGCCCTCCAGCTCTGCCACGGCCCGGCCCAGCAGGCCCTCGCACCGGCGGGCCGCCCGGACAATGTCCTCCCGGGCCCTGTCCGGGTATCTGCGGGCGAGCCAGTCCTCCGCCTGGGCCTCGGTCACCGGCGACAGCGCCAGCGTCTCGCACCGGGACCGGACGGTCTGGAGCAGGGCGGCGGCGTTGTCGGTGAGGAGGAGGAAGGCGGCGTAGGGCGGTCCCTCCTCCAGCAGCTTGAGCATGGCGTTCTGGGCGCTGGCGTTCATGGTCTGGGCGTTTTCCAGAATGTACACCTTGCGCCCGGCCTCGTTGGGGCGGACGTAGGCGTCGGCCCGGACAGCCCGGACCTGGGCCACAGTGATGTCCTTGCCGTCATCCCCGACGGCGGAGATATCCGGGTGAATGCCCCCCATGGCCTTGCGGCAGTCGGGGCAGGAGAGGCAGGGCCTGTCCCCCTGCTCACGGCATACAAAGGCGGCGGCCAGGAGCCGGGCCAGGGTGCGCTTGCCGCTCCCGGCCGGGCCGCTGAGGATGTATGCGTGGGACAGGCCACGGCGGGCGGTCTGGGCCTCCAGCTGCCCCTTGAGGGCGGCGTTGCCCGCCAGAAGGCGCAGGTTCATCAGACGCGCTCGAACCGCTCGATGTCCACCACGAAGATGGTGGCGCCGCCCACCAGCACCTCCACCGGCATGGAGGGGTAGTACCCGTAGCTCATCTCGGTGGTGGTGGGGATCAGCTCCTTGCGGCTGTGGGAGTGCTCCTTGATAATATCAATCACGGCCTGGACCTTTTCCTCGTCCACGCCCACCATGATGGTCACGTTGCCCGCCATGAGGAAGCCGCCGGTGGTGGACAGCTTGGTGGAGGAGAAGCCCGCTTTGGTCAGGGCCTGGGTGACGGCGTTGGCGTCGTCCCGGTTGATGATGGCAAGAATCAGTTTCATGGTAATCCCTCCTAAAGGAACAGTGAGCGAGAGGGCGGGCCTGCCTGCCACACACTTACAGGCAGAGCACCCGGCAGCCCTCTTTTTCCATATTATAACCTATCTCCGACAAATATGCGAGATGTTTTTTCCCGATTTCCTCCCCCGGCGCCACCACGGGCACCCCCGGCGGGTAGGGGGCGATCTGGGCGGCGGACACCCGGCCCTCCGCCGCGGCAAAGGGCACGGTCTCCCAGGGGGCGAAGCGGGCCGCCCTGGGGGAGCACACCAGCCGGGGCAGGGGGGGCGGCGGCGGGAAGGGGCTGTCCCCGGCTGGCGGCGGGTTCACCCGGGAAATGGCCCCGGCGAGCCGGGCGAAGTCGGCCGGCGTGTCGGCGCAGGTGGGGATAAACACCACGTGGCCGGCGTCCGCCATCTCGGGCCACACCCCCAGCTCCTCCAGGGCGGCCTGGACGGCAAAGCCGTCCCCGGTGCGCAGCACAAACCGGGCGGGGTCCAGAGGGGCCATGGACTCGGTCAGGGAGGGGAACCGCCGCCGCAGGTCTGCCATCAGCGCCGCGGCCCGCTCATAAGCCGCCGCTCCCTCGCCCTCCATCCAGGCCCGGGCCAGGTCCAGGCTGGCCATGAGCACATAGGAGGGGCTGGAGCTGCCGTACAGAGACGCGGCGGACCGCAGGGCGGCGTGGGTAAGGCCGCTGCCTTTTCCCGACAGCAGCAGGGCGGTCTGACCCAGGGCGGGGAGTGTTTTGTGGGCGGACACCACGGCGATGTCCACTTTCTCCATGCCCGTGTACCCTAGAAAGGGCAGGTGGGCGCCGTGGGCGGCGTCCACCACCAGCTTTCCACCCCGGGAATGGATCATGTTAGCCAGAGCGGGCAAATCCGACAACACACCGTAATATGTGGGAGAAGTAATACAGAGCGTCTTGACTTCCGGGTGGGAAGCCAGCAGGTTTTCCACATCACGGGGGTCAATTGGCCCGGTGACGCCGGACTCCGTCAGCCAGGGCCGGGGGAGAAAGACGGGGTGCAGGTCCAGCAGGGCCAGGGCGTTGTACACCGACCGGTGACATCCCCGGTCCAGCAGCACGCTGTCTCCGGGACGGCAAGTGAGGGTAAGGGCGGTCAGCATGCCCTGGGTGGAGCCGCCGGTGAGAAAGAGGCACTCTCCCATCCCCAGAGCGTCCCGCCACAGGTTTTCCGCCTCCCGGATTGGTCCGTCCCCGGCGAAGAGGTCGCCGGTGGGAGGCAGCTCGGTGAAGTCGATGGCCGCCAGGGGGGAGAATTCAGGGGCGGGCATGGCGCGGCCCTTGTGGCCGGGCATGTGCATCCGCAGGGGGTCCCGGGCGGCAAAGGCCCGGAGGGCATCGTAGAGGGGGGTGGGTCCCATGGCGTCATCTCCCGGAAAAAAGTTTCCTCCAGTATATCAAAATCCGCCCCGGCCCGCAAGGCGGAGCGCCACAGCCTTCCCCCAGACAGAAAGAACCCTTCCTTAACCCGTGGTGGCATTTGCGAAGCAAATGACGGATGAGAGGAACGGTCTCCGACGGGGTACTTTTCTCCGGCGAAAAGTACCCAAAAGCCGCCAGAGGGACACAGGCGCGGAGGGGCCCTTTCAGGGCCAAACGCGCCCGTTTCCCCCTGGTACCCCCTTCAGAGACGCGTCCTGCGGCGGTGCAATTCATCGGCCACCAGACTTGAAAGCAGTTGCTTGCCGGTTCGGTGCTCTGCATGCTGTTCCCCTTCTGCCCGAGCAGAGTTACCTTCCCAGACTTGAAAGTTTCTGCAATTCATTGGCGATCTCAATGCCGCTCCAAGTCTCTGCGTTTTGTCTCAGTCACACCCGAGGCAAGCCTTTCATGGGGGAAGGCGGAACATGTTTGCAGTGATAAAAAAGCACGGCAAAAAGCCGGCCTGCGGACAGGCCGGCTTTTTGCCGGGAAAGAAGGAAAGAAGAAACGCGGCCCGTATGACGGAACTTGCTCAAGGCTCCGCCCGGGCTTGGGAAGAGTCAAGAGAGAGAGGTATCATCTCTGTTGACACACATATCATACCCAATTAAACTGAAATCAGTCTGAAAAAACTGGGAACATTTTGTGAACGGCGGCAGGCAATTTGTGAACATTCTAAAAAGACGGCCCCCGGCGGGATTTTTCCCGCCGGGGGCCGGTTTCGTCAGCCTTATTCCAGATAGATGGCCCGCAGCCGCTCCAGCTTCCGGCCGTTGAAGCCCATGGGACCGGAGAGAAAAGCGTCCATAGAGCCGAACCGCTGGTCAATCTCCTCCAGCATCAGCTCCAGGCACCGCCGGTCCACCCCGGCAGTGGCCCGGATGGCGGGCATCAGGGCATCCGCCCCGCCGGGGCAGCTCCGGCGGACGTAGTCCTCCACCAGGGAGAGCTCATGGGCCAGGTACTGGTTGGTGAGGAGAAAGTCCTCCATGACGGCCTCCCGGTCCGCCCCCAGGGCGGAGAGGAGCAGGGCCGCGCCGATGCCGGTGCGGTCCTTGCCGGCGGTGCAGTGGAAGAGGAGGGCGTGCTCCCCGTCGTTTTTCAGGGCCAGATCCAGAAAGGCACGGTAGGCCTCCATGCCCCAGGCGGTAAAGAGCAGCTCGCAGTAGGACTTGTCGCTGAAGGTGCCCGCCCTGGCCATCTCCACCAGCAGGGCGGCGAAATCGCTGCGGCCCTGCTCGGCCACCGACCGGGCGGCCCGGCTCATGCCGCCGCCGTTCTCGTCCAGCACCAGCAGGTGGTAGAAGGACGCGCCCCGGAAGGCCGGATCGGGCCGGGCATTGGCCTCCTTCAGGGTGCGGAAATCCGCCACCCAGGCCAGACGGTAGTCCTGGGCCAGGATGCGGCGGTCCTCCTCCGTGGCGTCACAGAGAGCGCCGGTGCGCAGCAGCAGGCCGTGCCGCACCTTCTTCCCCCCGGCGGCGGGAATACCGCCCAGCTCGCGGGCGTTTTTCACTCCGGTAAGACCGATGGAACCGGGCAGTTGGGACATGAACCGTCACTCCTTTTTCTATCTGCGGCAGGAAATTGCTCCGTATGGGAAACGTCTTTTTGCCTCGGCCGAAGGCTAAAGCACAACGCAGAGACTCCGTGCGGCGTTGAGATCGCCGATGAATTGCAGAGAGTGGCAAGTCTGGGCGGGTAACGCTGCTCGGGCGTGGCAGTAACGGTACGCAGGGTACCGAACCGGCAAGCAACGACTTTCAAGTTTGGCGGGTCATTGGACGCCGCCGCCGCAGAACGTACTCCGAAAGGGGTCCGGGGAAACGGGGGCATAAGGCTTGCAAAAGCCGCCTGCCCCTGTGTCCCCGGCGGCTTTTGGGTACTTTTCGCCGGTGAAAAGTACCTCCCCGAAGGGCGTTCTCTTGCGGGTTTGAAGTGAACTGACAGCTTTCCCCTCATCCGCCCCAGTGTGCGCACTGGGCCACCTTCCCCAAAAGGGAAGGCTTATGCCTCGGCAGGGGCCCCCTGATGATGGGCGCGGGATTAATCCTCTTCCTTCTTGGTACAGACGATGTTCAGCTCGTCCAGCTGCTGCTGGGTGACAAAACTGGGGGCGCCCATCATCAGGTCCTGGGCGTTCTTGTTCATGGGGAAGGGGATGACCTCCCGGATGGAGTCCTCGCCGGAGAGCAGCATGACCATCCGGTCCACGCCGGGGGCAATGCCGGCGTGGGGGGGCGCGCCGTAGGTGAAGGCGTTGTACATGGCGGGGAACTTGGCCTTCACGTCGTCCTCGCCCAGCCGCACCAGCTGGAAGGCCTCAATCATAATCTCCGGGTCGTGGTTCCGGACCGCGCCGGAGGACAGCTCCACGCCGTTGCACACCAGGTCGTACTGATAGGCGGTGATGGACAGGGGGTCCACCTGGCCGGCGGCGGCCTTCTTCAGAATGTCCAGGCCGCCGTTGGGCATGGAGAAGGGGTTGTGGCAGAATTCCAGCTCTCCGCTCTCCTCGCCGATCTCGTACATGGGGAAGTCCACGATCCAGCAGAACTCATAGGTCTCCCTGTGGAAGTGGTCGGGGCACAGGGGGGCCAGCATCTTAATGAGCACACCGGCGGTCTTTTGGGCGGTCAGCTTCTTATTGCTTGCAGTGAGGCCCACAAAGGAGCCCTTCTCCAGGCCCAGGGCGGCCACCACGGCCTCCTTGATGGGCTGGACGAACTTGGCGATGCCGCCCACAATCTCGCCGTTTTCGTCGTAGCGGAACCAGTAGACCTTGCCGCCGGACTGGACCTCCACGTCGGCGCACAGCTTGTCGATCTGCTTGCGGGTGGCGGAGAAGCCGGTGACCTTCACCGCCTTGACGGTGTTGCCCTCAAAGGGGCCGAAGCCGCAGGAGCCCAGGGCCTCTGTGGCGTCCTGGGCGGTCAGGTCGATGCGCAGGTCGGGCTTGTCGGAGCCGTAGGTCTCCATGGCCTCCAGGTAGGGGATGCGCTTGAAGGGGGCGGAGGAGGCGGTATCATACTTGCCGTACTTGGCGAAGATGGGGGGCAGCACGTCCTCCAGCACGGCGAACACGTCCTCCTGGTCGGCAAAGGCCATCTCCATATCCAGCTGGTAGAATTCGCCGGGGGAGCGGTCGCCCCGGGCGTCCTCGTCCCGGAAGCAGGGGGCGATCTGGAAGTACTTGTCAAAGCCGGAGGCCATCAGCAGCTGCTTGAACTGCTGGGGGGCCTGGGGCAGGGCGTAGAACTTGCCGGGGTGCTTCCGGCTGGGCACCAGGTAGTCCCGGGCGCCCTCGGGGGAGGAGGCGGTCAGGATGGGGGTGGTGATCTCCATAAAGCCGTGGGCGGTCATGGCCTGCCGCAGGGCGGCCACCACGTTGCAGCGGAGGACAATGTTGTCCTTCACCTCCGGGTTGCGCAGGTCCAGGTAGCGGTACTTCAGGCGGGCGGACTCGTCGGCCTCCCGGCTGCGGTTGATGGGGAAGGGCAGCTCGTTATGGCGGCAGCGGCCCAGCACCTCGATGGTCTGGGGCACCACCTCGATGTCGCCGGTGGGCAGCTTGGGGTTCTTGCTGTCCCGCTCCCGCACCACGCCGGTGACCTGGAGGGTGGACTCCTTGTTCAGGGCCTTGATGGCCTTCACCATCTCCTCGGTCTCGGCCACCACCTGGGTGGTGCCGTAGAAGTCCCGCAGCACCGCGAAGCCCAGGCTGGCGCCCACCTCGCGGAAGTTTTCCAGGAAGCCCGCCAGGGTGACGGTCTGTCCCACGTGCTCCATGCGGAGCTCCCCGCAGGAGTGGCTGCGGTAGCAGGTACGCGCGTTATCCATGAAAAATCAACTCCAAATTGTAATATACAATATTAAAAATAACGGATTGTATTTAAATTACCCCATCAGATCGGCCAGCAGGCTGTGGGAATAGGGCTGGTCAATGGGCAGGGTGACGCCCAGGTTGTCCAGCTTGAGGGCGCTGCCGTCGGCGGCGCAGAACCACACGTCCAGACCCTCCGGGTTGGCGGGGGAGAAGGCGCACTGGATGGTGCGCTGCACGCTGTCCAGCAGAGTAAAGGCCAGCTGGTCGGCGCCGTACATGTGGAACTCGTCCTTTTGGGGCTCGGCGGGGCCGGTGTACAGGGCGCAGGTGGAGGCCCAGGCCACGGTCACGCCCCCCTTGCCCACGGTGATGTCGGCGGCGTCCAGGTTCCAGCCGGTGAGGGCGCTCATCTCAGAGAGGAGGTGGCGCACCACTCCGGCGCTGTCGGCGGCCGGGTCCAGGGCGGTGGGGGCGGCGGCGTAGGAGGCAAAGCTGTCCTCCGTGCCGATGTAGAGGGTGTAGGCCTGGGCCTGGGCTTCGCCGCCGGTCAGGTCCAGATAGCGGCTGTAAAACACCTGGAGGTCCAGGTCCTTGCAGTGCTCGGTGGCCATATCCCCGGTGACGCCCAGGGCGGACATGGCGGTGTTCTCCACCCAGGCCTCGTTGGTCACGCCGGAGGCGTGCTGCTCGTTCCACAGGAAGCCGCTGCTCAGGGAGCCCACGGCGGTGAGGACGGCGTTCAGATAGTCCCTGGCGGTGACGGTTTTGCCGCCGCCCTGGAAGTACACCGTGTCGGGGGCGTCCAGGGAGGCCCAGACCACCGCGTCAAAGGTGGGGGTGAAGGACACCCGCAGCTCCTCCCGGGCCACCCGGGCCACCATGGCGGCGGCCTCGCTGCGGGTCAGGGTGTTGCTGCCGGCAAAGACGCCGTACTCGTTGACGCCGGTGAGGATGCCCGCGTTGTAGAACCGGAGCACGTCGGCGTCGCCGGTGTCGGGCAGGGCGGTGATGCTGTTGACGGCGGCGAGCTGATCCGCGGGCAGGGCGGCGGAGAGCAGCTTGAGGAAGCCCAGCCGGGTGACGGTCTCATCGGGCTGGGACAGCAGGGAGAGGACCACGGCGTCGTCCTGGGCCAGGCCCTTCAGGTAGTCCACCGCGCCGGCGTACCAGGGGGAACCGGCGGGGTTGTCGAAGAGGCCGTCGCCGCCGTCCAGGATTTCGGCCATGCGGGCGGCGATGGCCGCCGCCTCGGACACAGCCATGGTGCGGTAGGGCTCGAAGCCCTTGTCCGAGCCGGTGATGAGGCCGGTCTCATAGCAGATTTGGGCGCTGGAGGCAAACCAGCTGTCCGCGGGCACGTCGGCGTACCCGGGGTAGGGGTTGAGGGAGGGGAAGCTGTCCCCGGCGGAGGCCGCCAGGGCGGGGGCGCCGGTGAGGGTGAGGGCCAGGGACAGGCCCAGGGCGATGAGCTTGCGGTTCATATTGAAATCCTCCAGTAAGCGGTCAGAGTGCGGCGGGACGCCGCCTGTGTATCAGACGGAAACCGGGGGGTGAAAGTTCCCTTTTGCAGCGGGTTGGGCTGCCCGGCCCGGCTTACTCCTTGTCCAGGATGGGGCGGCCGGCCTGCTGGCCGGAGAGGCAGTTCTTCACGTAGGCCACCGCCTCGGCTGCGGGCAGGGTCACCTGCTTGTAGATGCCCTGGCTCTCCAGGTTGGCCTTCTCCTCCTCGGTGAAGTCGTCGGCCATGAGCAGGTTCTTCACGGTGACGGTACCCGCATTCACCTCGTCCTCGCCCAGGAAGGCGGCGAAGGGGATGGAGAGCTTGTTGGCATAGGTCAGCTTCTGCTTGAACTTCTTCTGCTCGCAGTGGAGCTGGGCCCGGACGCCCTGGGCCCGCAGAGCGGTTGCAAAGGAGATGGCGGCGGACAGGTCCCCGGTCATGGGCAGGATAAGCACGTCGGCGGGGGCGGCGCTGGCGGCGGGGTTGAGCATCTTCTGCTCCTGGAGCACATAGAACAGCCGGGTGAGGCCGATGGAGATGCCAACGCCGGGGAGTTGTTTTTCGGTGTAATATTCCGCCAGGTTATCATAACGGCCGCCGGAACAGATGGAGCCCACCTCCGGGTGGTCCAGCATGACGGTCTCATAGACGGTGCCGGTGTAGTAGTCCAGGCCCCGGGCAATGGTCAGGTCCACCATGAAGTGGTCGGCGGGCACGCCGAAGGCGGCCATGTACTTCACCACCGTGTTCAGCTCCTCCACACCCAGGTCGAACAGCTCGTTCTTCCCCCGGAAGGGCTCCAGGGCGGCCATGGGATCGGCGGCGGAGAGGAGGGAGAGGAGGGTGTCGGCGGTATCTGCGGGCACGGCGAAGTCGTCCGTCAGGATGGCCTTCACTTTATCTGAACCAATTTTTTCCAATTTATCGATGGTGCGCATCACGTCGCCCGCCTGCTTCTCCAGGCCCAGCAGGGCGAAGAGGCCGCTGAGCACCTTCCGGTTGTTCACCCGGATTTTGAACCGGTTCAGGCCCAGGGCGGTAAAGGCCCGGTAGATGATGGAGGGGATCTCCGCCTCGTTGATGATGTCCAGCTTGCCGTCGCCGATGACGTCGATGTCGGCCTGGTAGAACTCCCGGAACCGGCCCCGCTGGGCCCGCTCACCCCGGTAGACCTTGCCGATCTGGAAGCGGCGGAAGGGGAAGCTCAGGTCGTTGTAGTGGAGGGCCACGTACTTGGCCAGAGGGACGGTCAGGTCAAAGCGGAGGGACAGGTCGCTGTCTCCCTTCTGGAAGCGGTAGATCTGCTTCTCGGTCTCGCCGCCGCCCTTGGCCAGCAGCACCTCGCTGGCCTCAATGGCGGGGGTGTCCAGGGGAGTGAAGCCGTAGAGGGCGTAACTCTCCCGGAGGATGTCCGTCATGCGGTCAAAGAGCACCTGATCCGCCGGCAGCAGCTCCATAAAGCCGGAGAGGGTGCGGGGCTTGATACGATCCATGAGAAAAACTCCTTTTTGATGGAAATAGGCCGCTGCTGCCGGGCCGCCGCAGGTGCGGCGTCAAGCGTTTTGCGCAGCAAAACCTTGAAATTGACCGGATTCACTCCGGGCAATTTGAGTCAAATCAGGGGCCCCGGCGAATCAGGGATTCGCTGGGGAGAGCAGCTCCATAAAGCCGGAGAGGGTGCGGGGCTTGATACGATCCATGAGAAAAACTCCTTTTTAATAGGGTAGACCGTTGCTACTCTTCGCCGCGAGTGCGGCGTCAAGCGTTTTGCGCAGCAAAACCTTGAAATTGACCGGATTCACTCCGGGCAATTTGAGTCAAATCGGGGGTCCCCGGCGAATCAGAGATTCGCTGGGGTGTGGCACAGAAAGACAAAAAAGCGCCTCCGTCCCCAGACAATGGGACGAAAGCGCCTGCCTCCGTGGTGCCACCCATGTTCGGCGGGATATTTCGTCCCACCCTCTGTGCTCCTGTTACGGGGAGCGGGCCGTGGATGTCTCCATCCCCGCTGGTAGAGCCGTCTTTCCCGGGTTCCGGTCCGTGGGACGCTTTCAGCCGAGGGCGTCCTTCTCTGTCCGGCGGATGGCCTGGTACTCATGCTCCGTCATAGCGGTTTTTGTCACTGCATACAGCACAATAGTATCCCAAATCGCCCCGAATGTCAACCGTTTGCGGTCCAAAACCGGGAAATTCAGGGGCAGTTATTCTATTAAAATACAACAAGGTTGTTCGGGCAGGGAGCAAAGCACGAGGCAGAGGCTGGAGGCGGCATTGAGAAGGGTAATTGAATTGCAGCAACTGACAAGTCTGGGCGGGTAACGCTGCTCGGGCGACGCAGGAACGAAACCGGACAGCCGAACCGGCAAGCAACTACTATCAAGTTCGGCGGGTAATTGGACACCACCGCCGCCGGACGCGTCTCTGAAAGGGGTCCGGGGAAACGGGGGCGTTTGGCCCTGAAAGGGCCCCTCCGCCCCTGTGTCCCCGGCGGCTTTTGGGTACTTTTCGCCGGAGAAAAGTACCCCGCCGGAGGCATCGTCCTCGCAAGCTGCGTATCGCTCAACCCGCCGCAAGCGGCAGGCCTCGTTCACTCTGCTGCTCGTCCTCTCCCCACGAAAGGCGTTCCGCCTTCCGCGGGGGTCCCGGGAGGCCAGCTACCTTCCCCCAGGGGAAGGCAAAAGAACACGCCGCCCGATGGCACGGGGCGGCGCGGCGGAAGCATTACACGGTAAAGGGCTTGCGCTGGGGTTGATAATCTCCCGCCAGTCCAGGTCGCCCCGCGCCCCATGGGTCAGGCCCCATGGGGGCCCCGGACAAAATCCAAATGGCCGAAAGTAAATCCCGGCCATTTCAAGGTTTCGCCCCCGGCGAAACGCTTGGCGGCGCAGGCGCGCCGGGCTGGAGCGGGGCGCAGCCTTCCTGCGGGGGTTACACGGTAAAGGGCTTGCTCTTGGGATTGATAATTTCCCGCCAGTCCAGATCGCCCCGCTCCAGACCGTGGATGAGCATTTCGGCGGTGCCCACATTGGTGGCGTAGGGGATGTTGTACTGATCGCACAGGCGGGTGATGTAGTTCAGGTCGGCATCCAGGTCGCTGGACTGGGGGTCGCAGAAGAAGAGGACCATATCAATCTCATTGTAGGCAATGCGGGCGCCGATCTGCTGGCTTCCGCCGTGTTCGCAGGAGAGGAAGAGATAGACCGGCAGCCCGGTGGCCTCGGAGACCAGCTTTCCCGTGGTGTTGGTGGCGCAGACGGTGTGCTTGGAGAGGATGCCGCAGTAGGCGATGCAGAATTGAACCATCAGTTCCTTCTTGCGGTCGTGGGCCATAAGGGCAATGTTCATGGGAATACATCCTTTCTCAAATTATGGGGCCCAGCCCGGATACAATATGCCAGCCTCCGCCGTCATATTCCAGAGCCGCACCGGGAAGCAGGGCGGTGCTTTGGCTTCCATCGGCCCAGGTGAGCCGGACCAGAGCCGGCCCCTGGCAGGCGGTGCCCGCAGAGTTGGTGTAGGACATGGCCGCGGTGATAAGCCGGGCAGACCGGAGCACCTGGCCGGTATTCTCGTCCTGGGGCAGCTGAAGCGAGGCGAGCAGGGCGGCCTGGCCCTGGGCCGCGGTGATGGATTCTATCCCGACCATCTCTCCCAGGGTCAGGTCCATGGCCCGGGCGACCCGCGGCCCGTCCCCCTGGGACAGACCCTCCACCAGCAGGGCCAGCGCTCCCTCCGGGGTGTCCGTTCCCGGTGCGGCGGCCCGGGAAAAGAGCCCCAGGGCCGCGGCCAGGGTAATCAGGACCAGAGCGGCTGAGGCGAGGAGTCTCTTCCAGCCGGTGCCACCCTGTTTTTTTGTCCGGGGCCGGGCCTGAGCCGCCGGAGTTTCCACCTCTGCGCCGCAGGATGTGCAAAACTTCAGCCCTTCCTTCAGCGGCGCGCCGCATTTGGTACAGAACATAGCGCCTCCCGGGCCGCTCCGGCCCACGGCCCCGGGCAGGGGCCCGGAGGAATTTCCACCCGGCTGCCCCACCCTGTGGGAAAGCCGGGGCCGGTCAGCGGATGTGCATGAGGGGAACCCGCTCACCCATCAGGCGGCGGGCGATGTTGAGGTAGGCCACGGCGGCGCCCTTCCGGCTGGCCAGGATGATGGGCTTGCCCTGATTGGCGGAGAGCATGACCTGCTCGTCCTCGGGCACCACCCCCAGCAGGGGCAGGCCGGCGGCGTCCATGGCGTCGTCGATGGTGGTGTGGAGGCGGCGGAGCAGCTTGGGCTGCACCCGGTTGACCACCAGGTGGATGGAGGGCAGCTGGCGGGAGAGAAGGGAGACCACCCGCTGGGCGTCCCGCAGGGCGGAGGTGTCGGTGGTGGAGACCACAATGCCCCGGTCCGCGCCGCACGCCGCCAGCCGGAACCCCTCGCCCATGCCGGCGGGGGAGTCCATCAGGATGTAGTCGTACTGCTCTCTGGCCGTGCGCAGGAAGGCCTTCATCCGCTCCTCGCTGATGCCCGGAGACAGGGTGAGCGGGGCGGTGAGGAGGTAGAGATTTTTGATCACCGGGTGGGGCACCGCCGCCCGCTTCAGGGAGCAGCGGCCCTCCAGCACGTCGGTGAAGTCCATGAGGGCCCGATCGGTGAGGCCCAGGGAGATGTCCAGGTTGCGCAGGCCGATGTCCATGTCGATGCACAGCACCCGGCGGCCCAGGGCGGCCAGACAGGACGAGACGCCCCCGGTCAGGGAGGTCTTTCCCGTCCCCCCCTTACCGGACGTGACCACAACGGCGGTACTCATAGCGTCCCTCCAGTTCATACGGTGTTAGTATATCATAATGAGGTGAAAATTCCAATATTTTTTGTGCAAATGTAATACAATAGAAAACTTTGGACGAAATTACAGGGGGGCCTTCTGGAGCTTGGCCCAACGGCGGGGGTAGCCCTTGGGGGTGGGGGCGGTCTTGCGGATGAGCACAACCCGGTGGGTGACGCCCGCGCCGGGGATTTCGTAGTCCCGCAGGGCCTCCACTTTTCCGCCCAGGCGGGCGACGGCGTTGGCCGCGCCGGACAGCTCCTGGGCGCAGTCCACCGCCTTCATGGACAGGAAGAGTCCCCCCGGCTTCACGTAGGGCAGGCACAGCTCGGTGAGCACCCGCAGGTCGGCCACGGCCCGGGACACGGCGAAATCAAAGCTGTCCCGCCAGTCCTTCTCCAGGGCCTGCTCCTCCGCACGGGCGTGGACGCAGTTTACGTCGGTCAGGCCCAGGGCGGCGCACACCTCGCCCAGCCAGCTGACCCGCTTGCCCAGGCTGTCCAGCAGGGTGAGGGAGAGGGTGGGCTCCAGAATCTTCAGGGGCAGGCCGGGGAACCCGGCGCCGGTGCCCACGTCGATGACCCGCTTGCCCTTGAAGTCCACCCCCTCCAGGGTGAGGAGGGCGGCGGAGTCCAGGAAGTGGAGGTCGGCCACTTTGTCCGGATCGGTGATGGCGGTCAGGTTCATAACCTGATTTTTCTCCAGCAGCAGCTGTCCGTACCTGGCCAGCATGGCGGGTGCGGCGGGGGAGGGAAGGGGGACGCCCATGGCGGCCAGGCCGGCGGCAATTCGCTCTTCCATCTTGTTAACCTCCGAAGTTGGCCAGCAGGGCCGGAATCCCGTTGATCAGATTGACCACAATCAGGGCCAGGCACAGGGCGGTGATGAGGATCATCATGGCCCGTCGGGCGGGGGTGCGGCCCTCCTGGGGCGCGGTGAGCCACAGGCACACCGCCGACGCCGCCCCGCCCCCCAGGGCGGGGACGAGCATCAGGGCGGCAATGCCTTGGAGATAGGTGCCCGTGCCGTACATATAGGTCATGAGAAACACGATGATGACCATGTACACCACGCCCACCCAGGCCCAGATGCGCTTGAGGGGGGAGGCGGGGGTGTAGGGCTCCCCGGGCTGTTCCTCCTGGCTGCTGCCGGGGGTCTTGTTGCGTTCGTCAGACATAACGTGCTCCTTACTTGTCGCTGCCGTTGTCCCGCTGCTCCCGCAGCAGGTCCCGGATCTCGGTGAGCAGGACCTCCTCCGCGGAAGGGGCGGGAGGGGCGGCGGGGGCCGCCTCCTTCTTCCGGCGGAAGGCGTTCATGGCCTTGACGATGCAGAAGATGACAAAGGCCATGATGAGGAAGTTGACAATAGACTGGATGAAATTGCCAAAGGCAATCTGGGCGCCGCCCACGGTAAAGACCAGGGAGGCAAAGGTGTCCTGGCCGATGAAGATGCCCACAAAGGGCATCAGGATGTCGTTGACCAGGGAGTCCACAATGGACTTGAAGGCCGCGCCGATGATGACGCCCACCGCCATGTCCATCACATTGCCCCGGGCGATGAACTTGCGGAACTCGCCCATAAAGCCCCGGGATTTCCGGTCGATTTCTCTGATGTTCTCTTTGATGTTCTTCAAGTGTATAACCTCAATGTTTGTCGTTCAGAGGAGGGTTCTAAGGCCGCTCCTTACTTCTTGGGCGCCAGCACTTCCTGGCCGCCCATGTAGGGCCGCAGGGCGGCGGGGATCTTCACGGAGCCGTCGGCCTGGAGGTTGTTCTCCAGGAAGGCAATGAGCATGCGGGGCGGGGCCACCACGGTGTTGTTGAGGGTGTGGGGCAGGTACATGCCCTTCTCGCCCTTGACGCGCATCTTCAGGCGGCGGGCCTGGGCGTCGCCCAGGTTGGAGCAGGAGCACACCTCAAAGTACTTCTGCTGGCGGGGGGACCAGGCCTCGATGTCGCAGGACTTCACCTTCAGGTCGGCCAGGTCGCCGGAGCAGCACTCCAGCTGGCGGACGGGGATGTCCAGGGAGCGGAACAGCTCCACGGAGTACCGCCACATCTGCTCATACCACTTCATGGAGTCCTCGGGCTTGCAGACCACAACCATCTCCTGCTTCTCAAACTGGTGGATGCGGTACACGCCCCGCTCCTCGATGCCGTGGGCGCCCTTCTCCTTGCGGAAGCAGGGGGAGTAGGAGGTGAGGGTCTGGGGCAGGGCGTCCTCGGGGATGATCTGGTCGATGAACTTGCCGATCATGGAGTGCTCGCTGGTGCCGATGAGGTACAGGTCCTCGCCCTCAATCTTGTACATCATGGCGTCCATCTCGGTCTGGCTCATGACGCCCTCCACCACGTTGCCGTGGATCATGAAGGGGGGGACGCAGTAGGTGAAGCCCTTGTTGATCATGAAGTCCCGGGCATAGGCCAGCACGGCGGAGTGGAGCCGGGCGATGTCGCCCATCAGGTAGTAGAAGCCGTTGCCGGACACACGGCCGGCGGCGTCCATGTCAATGCCGTTGAAGGACTCCATGATCTGGGTGTGATAGGGGATCTCAAAGTCAGGCACCACGGGCTCGCCGAAGCGCTCCACCTCCACGTTGCAGGAGTCGTCGGGGCCGATGGGCACGGAGGAGTCGATGATGTTGGGGATCTGGAGCATGATGTGGCGGATCTCCTCGGCCAGCTTGACCTCCTGCTCCTCCAGCTGGGCCAGGCGGTCGGCGTTGGCCTTGACCTGGGCTTTGACGGCCTCGGCCTCCTGGAGCTTGGAGGGGTCCTTCTTGGCCTGACCCATCAGCATGCCAATCTGCTTGGACAGGCTGTTGCGGCTGGCACGCAGATCATTGGCCTCGGTCATGGCCGCCCGGTTGGCGGCGTCCAGCTCCAGAACCTGGTCTACCAGGGGCAGCTTCTGGTCCTGGAACTTCTTCTTTATATTTTCCTTGACAGCCTCGGGATTTTCCCGGATAAAACGAATATCCAGCATGGAAATGACACCTCATAATCATAGATTGTATTATGGCGGGACTTGTCCCGCAAAGAATGTTTCACGTGAAACAGGGGCCTCAGCTCAGGGCCTCTTTCAGCTCCTGGTACTGCTGAGCGGGGGAGGGGTCGCCCTCCCGGCCGGTAAGGGCCTCCTGGGGCAGATACTGGGGCAGGCCGGACGCTTCAAACTCCTCCATCATGTTGTGGGCGTCGGTGTAATAGCCCCGGGAGAACTGCCGCTGAATCCGCCAGAACCAGTCCATGGCCTCCAGGGCATTCTGGGCGCTGTCCTGAGCGGTCTGAGCGTTTTCGGCGGCGTCCTGGGCAATTGAGAGCTGGCTCTGGCTGTCCTCCAGCTGTTCCTGGAGGCCGGCCACCTGGCCCTCCAAATCCTCCACCTGCTCCGTCAGCCGGTCCTTCTCGGCAATCAGGTTGTTGATGGAGTCGAAGGCGTTGCTGGAGGTGGCCTCCAGCCCGGAGATGGCCTGCTGGTTGGCCCGCTGCTGCATAAAGTAGGAGAGGAGAAGCAGCAGAAAGGCGGCGGCAAAGAGGATGGCCAGATATCCCATGACCGACACTTTTTTGTGGGGTCTGGCGTGTTCCGCCTCGTGCTGGAGGTGCTGCATCTCCTGCTCCTCCCGGTTGTGGTCCTGCTGGTTCAAAGGGAAGTGCCTCCCTTCCCGCCGGAGGTGTGCTCCAGCGCCTCGAGAAGGGCGGTCAGGTCCTCGTCACCGTAGTATTCCAGCTCCACCCGGCCTTTTTTGGCCCCCTGGACGATGGATACCTTGCGGCCCAGCCGGGCGGACAGGTCCTTGGCGGCGGCGTCCCGGTAGATTTTCATGGGGTCGGGGGTGGGGGGCGTCTCCTCCGCCTCCTCGGCGGCCTGGCTGATGCGCTTGGCCATGGACTCGGTCTGGCGGACGGACAGGTCCTCCTCCACCACCTTCTGGGCCAGCCGCTTCTGCAGCTCCCCGCCGGGGACGGAGAGGATGGCCCGGGCGTGCCCGGCGGACAGCCTGCCCTCCTCCAGCAGCATGCGCACCGCGTCGGGCAGGGAGAGCAGCCGCATGGCGTTGGCCACGGCGGAGCGGGATTTACCCACCTGCCGGGCCACCTCCTCCTGGGTGAGGCCGTACTCCTCCACCAGGACCTTGTAGCCCCCCGCCTCTTCAATGGGGTTCAAATCCTCCCGCTGGAGGTTTTCGATGAGGCCCAGCTCCATGACCTTTCGGTCGTCGGCCTCGATGATGACGGCGGGCACCTCGGTGAGGCCCGCCTGTTTGGAGGCCCGCCAGCGGCGCTCCCCGGCGATAATCTGGTAGTAGCCGGAGGAGAGGCGGCGGACGGTGAGGGGCTGAATGAGCCCATGGGTGCGGATGGACTCGGCCAGATCGCTGAGGGATTCCTCGTCAAACCGTTTGCGGGGCTGCTTGATGCCCGGCTCCACCTGGGAGATGGGCAGCATCACCGAGCCGCCCTCCTGGGTTTTCAGGGCGGCGTCGCCCAGCAGGGCGCCCAGACCCTTGCCCAGGCCACGGTCCTTGTTCACCGGCAAAATATATCATTCCTTTCTGTGGGCTGGGGCTCAGCCCTTGTTTTTCTCCATGACCTCCCGGGCCAGCTCCTGGTAGGCCTCGGCGCCCCGGGACAGGCTGTCGTAGGCGGTGACGGGCTTGCCGTAGCTGGGGGCCTCGGCCAGCCGCACGTTCCGGGGGATAACGGTGGCGTACACCTGACCGGGGAAGTGGCGCTTGACCTCCTCGGCCACCTGCATGGACAGGTTGGTCCGCCCGTCGTACATGGTGAGCACCACGCCCTCCAGGGCGATGGACGGGTTGAGGGAGCGCTTGACAATGCGGATGGTGGACAGCAGGTCGCTGAGGCCCTCCAGGGCGTAGTACTCGCACTGGACGGGCACCAGCACCGTGTCGGCGGCGCAGAGGGAGTCCAGGGTGAGCAGCTCCAGGGAGGGGGGGCAGTCGATCAGGATGTAGTCGTATCGGTCCGAGAGCTGGCCCAGGGCGTTTTTCAGGAGATATTCCCGCTTCTCAATGGCGATCATCTCCACAGTAGCGCCGGCCAGGGCCTTGTTGGCGGGAATCACGTCGCCATAGGGGGTCTCCACCACGGCCCGCTTTACGTCCGCGCCGTTGATGAGCACGTCGTAGATGTTGGGGGAGGCGGTGGTCTTGTCCACGCCAAAGCCGGAGGTGGCGTTGGCCTGGGGGTCGAAATCGCACACCAGCACCCGGGCGCCCTCCTCTTTCAGGGCCGCAGCCAGGTTGACACAGGTGGTGGTCTTGCCCACGCCGCCCTTCTGATTGACGATTGCAATGGTTTTAGCCATAGGGGCACCTGCCTTTTCACAGCGTTTGTGGGGCTGCAAAGCACCCTCCGGGCCGGAAAAGGACGGCGGGCGGTTTGTTCAGCAAGTCCTATTATAATATTGAAGCCCGCTTATTTCAACTGATTTTACCCATGTTTCACGTGAAACATGCGAAGATGGGGATGTGGGACAATAAAAAAGTCCGGAGTGTTTCACGTGAAACACTCCGGGCAGCAAGGAACGGTTGGGAGAACATGGAGGCAGGTGGGATGTTTCATGTGAAACATCCCACCAAAGGGAGACCGGTGGAAGAAAGTGGGGACAAGTGGAAAACTCGCCGGTGTTTCACGTGAAACACTGGACAGCTCAGGCGGTCCGCTTGGGAATGCGGATGGTGAGGAGAATGGAGTCCTCAGTCTCACTTCGCTCACAGGCCGCGTCCACTCCGGCGGTCTTCATCATGGACAGCCCCTTGGTTACAGTGTTGAGAAAGAGCCGCACATCCTTAATCAGATAGGTGGGCTTCCGCCGCTTGGGCGGGGCAGGGGAGAGCAGGGACTCCACATAGGCCTCAGACTTGGCCACCGTCAGATGCTCCTGGACAATGTACTGGGCGGCCTTCAGCTGAAGCTCCGGGTCCTCCAGCCGGAGCAGCACACGGGCGTGGCGCTCGGTACATCCCGCCTCCAGCAGCAGCTTGAGCACCTGCGGGGGCAGCCTGAGCAGCCGCAGCTTGTTGGCCACAGCGGACTGGGATTTGCCAATCCGCCGTGCGGCCTCCTCCTGGGACAGGTTGTAGGTGCAAATAAGCCGGGACAGAGCGGCGGCCTCCTCCACAAAGTCCAAATCCCGGCGCTGGAGGTTCTCCACCAGAGCCAGCAGGGAGGAGTTCTCCTGGTCCACCCGCAGGATGATGCAGGGCACCTCCTTCAGACCGGCCATCCGGGAGGCACGCAGCCGCCGCTCTCCGGACACCAGCTCATAGCCTCCGCCGGCCTTGCGTACCGACAGAGGCTGAAGCACGCCGTGTTCCCGAATGCTCTCCGCCAGTTCCTCCAACCCCTCCTGGGAGAAGTATTTCCTGGGCTGGTCCGGGTTGGGCGCAATCAGGTTCTCCGGAAGAAAATGCACCCGATTGGTCTCATACAGTCCCTTTCTGCGCAGCAGTGCCATAGAAAGGACCTCCTTTGTAGAATGGGTCGTTTTGGTATCCATATTTTACCACAAAGAAAAGAGAAACAAGGCGCACGGGGTCGAATGGGAAATATTTTCCATTTTGTGCCGGAACAGGCCGCCAAACCGGCATTTGCTCTTTCCTCACGCCGCCGATTATGCTATGATGGAGGCAAGCATGGGCTGCCTGCTTTGGGGCGGCATGAGGAGAGAATCCACCTGAAATGGAGGTAGTTTGACGATGAAGCATCGTGTTGCCGCCGTCTTTCTGACGGTGTGTCTGCTGCTGTCCCTGCTGGCGGTCCCTGCCGCCGCCGCCGGGCGCTATTCCGACGTGCCCGAGGGGGACTGGGCCGCGGAGGTCATTGAAAAGGCCACGGAGTACGGCCTTATTCAGGGCAAGGGGGACGGCACCTTCGGCTACGGGGAGTACATGAACCGGGCCTCCTTTGTGACGGTACTGTGCCGCATGTTCGGCTGGGAGATGGTGAGCCCGGAGAAGCCCTCCTTCTCCGACTGTCCCCCGGGAGAGTGGTACTACTCCGCCGTGGAGACCGCCCTGGCCAACGGCGCCATTGATTCGGGGCTCTACTTCCGCCCCGATGACGACATCAGCCGCCAGGACATGGCCGTCATGCTGGTGCGGGCCCTGGGGTATGAGAACCTGGCCCTGACCCAGGCCTCGGCGGAGCTGCCCTTTGCCGACGTGACGGAGAACAGGGGGTACCTTGCCCTGGCCTATGAATTCGGCGTCATCAACGGCGTGGCCCAGGCCGACGGCAGCCTGCTCTTCCTGCCCGGCCACTCCTCCACCCGCCAGGAGGCGGCGGCCATGCTGGTGCGGGTGTACGAGAAGTACCACGCGGACATTGAGTTTCTCCACGGCTTCTACGCCATGAGCTCCTACGGCCAGATTGACATGGCCGGGGAGATGGACGCGGTGAGCCTGGGCTGGGCCCGCATGTCTCTGGACGAGAGCGGGACGCCCTATGTAAACCAGAGTGCCTCCGGGGGCAACGAGTGGGCGGTGCCCCAGGGCGCTGAGCTGGCCACCGATGCGCTGGAGGAGGCCGGGGTGGACTGCAACCTGAGCGTCTACGCCGCGGGCAGCGACCTGACTGCCATTCTCAGCGCCGGCAACCGCCAGACCGCGGTGGAGCAGCTGGTGAGGGCCGCCGGGGAGTATGCCGGCCTGACCATCGACTTTGAGGGCCTGGGCGCCTCCCTGCGCACGCCCTTCACCCAGTTCATGACCGCCCTCCGCGCCGCCCTCCCGGAGGAGAAGGCGCTGTGGGTGTGCGTCCAGCCCGACGAGTGGTACGGCGGGTACGACTACAGGGCCCTGGGGGAGATCTGCGGCAAGGTCATTCTCATGGCCCACGACTACCAGGACACCAACCTGCCCCAGGGCTGGGTGGGCACCAGCCAGACCCGCAACGCCCCCGCCCCCCTGAACAAGGTGTACGAGGCCCTGGTATCCATCACCGACCCGGACACCGGCGTGGCGGACAAGAGTAAGATTGTGCTGGCCGTGTCCATCACCAGCGTGGGCCTGAAGGTGGACCAGAACGGCCTGCTGGCCTCCACCGACATCTACACCCCCGCGCCCGACACCCTGGCCGCCCGGATGAAGCAGTCCGACGCCGTCCGCACCTGGGACGCCGCTGCCGCCACCCCCTATCTCACCTACTCGGCGGACGGGGAATACTATAAGGTGTGGTATGAGGACGCCCAGAGCATCATGGCCAAGGCAAACCTGGCCCACATGTTCGGCGTGGACGGCCTGTCCATCTGGCGCCTGGGCATTATCCCCAACTACGCCGACGCCCAGAGCTACGACGTGTGGAGCGCCGTCCAGACCCAGCGGGCAGGGGAGTAAGGGCCTGTGCGCTTTGCAGACGTAGGGGAGGAGAACCTCTCCGCCGCCGGGTATGTCCATTCCGAGAGCTGGAAGGAGTCCCATAAGGGGTTCTGTTCCGCTGAGTTTGTGGCACGGCACACCCCCGAGGCACAGACCGACTACCTGCGCCGGGAGATAGCCGCCGGGAAGCGGATTTATATGCTGCTGGACCCCCACCCGGTTGGGATTGTCTCGGTGTGGGGCGGCCTGATTGAAAATCTGTACGTCCTGCCCCAAGAGCAGAACAAAGGGTACGGCACAGCCCTGCTGGACTATGCCGTCCGCCACTGCGAGGGCACGCCCACCCTCTGGATTCTGAACATCAACCAGGGCGCATACCGGCTCTACACCCGGAAGGGTTTTCAGGAGACCGGAAACCGAAGGCAGCTCAATACGCAGCTCAGCGAAATAGAGCTTGCCCGGTATGGAAAGAAATAAGGAAGAAACGCAATGCGGCGTCTGAGAACCTGGGCCACCCCGACAGGTTCCGCCTCAGAAAAAACAGGAGTGAATAACATGAATCACAATTCCGCACGGGAAGAGGACAAGGCGGCCAAGATGGCCAAGGAGTTCATCATGATGACCCTGGGCACCTCGCTGGTGTCCATCGGCGTGTACTTTTTCAAGTTCCCCAACAACTTCTCCATGGGCGGCGTGTCCGGCCTGTCGGTGCTGCTGGGCGGCCTGTTCCAGTCCACCTGGCTGACCCCATCCACCTTCAACACCATCATCAATACCCTGTTCCTGGTGCTGGGCTTCATCTTCCTCAACAAGGGCTTTGGCCTGCGGACGGTGTACTGCTCTCTGTTCTACGCCGGACTTATCCAGTTCTTTGAGGCGGTGGTGCCCCTGTCGGCGCCCCTGACCTCCAACAAGATGCTGGAGGCCTTCTTTGCCATCATCCTGCCCGCCCTGGGGTCGGGCATCCTGTTCAACCTGAACTCCTCCACCGGCGGCACGGATATCGCCGCCATGATTTTGAAGAAATACACCGGCATGGACGTGGGCCGGGCGCTGCTCCTGTCCGACGTTGTCATCGCCGGCGCGGCCCTGTTCATCTTTGACATTGAGACCGGCCTGTTCTCCCTGCTGGGCCTGGTGCTCAAGTCGGTGCTGGTGGACAGCGTCATCGAGTCCCTCAACCGGCGTAAGAGCCTTACCGTCATTACCTCCCAGCCCGAGCTGGTGTGCCAGTACGTCACCAAGACTTTGGGCCGGGGCGCCACCGTGTGGGAGGGCCAGGGGGCCTACACCCACCAGACCCACTACGTGGTGCTCACCGTCCTCTCCCGGGGCCAGGCGGTGGTGCTCCGCCGGTACCTGAAGGAGCACGACCCCTCCGCATTCCTGCTGGTGTCCAACTCCAGCGAGATTTTCGGCAAGGGCTTCCTCCGGGCATGAGGGCGGCGAAACTCTGAAATTCTGATTACGACAAGGAATAAACTGCATGAATGATATCCAACTGTATTTAAAAAAGCGGCGTACCGCCCGGGAGGCGGTGGCGTGCATCAAGCCGGGGGACTGGATTGACTACGGCTTCTGCGGCCAGATGCCCTACGACCTGGACCGGGCCCTGGCGGAGCGGCTTGCGGAGGAGCCGGAGCTGACCGGCCTGAATTTCCGGGGCGGCCTGGCCCTGCGGCAGCCGGCGGTGACCGCCCTGCCTGACGCGGCGGAGCGCATCACCTGGAACTCCTGGCACTGCTCGGCCATTGAGCGGCGGCTCATGGAGCAGGGGATCTGCTACTACGCTCCCATCCGCTTCTCCGAGATGACCCGGTATTACCGGGAGAATGTGGAGCGGGTGGACGTGGCCATGATCCAGGTCTCACCCATGGACGCCCACGGCTTTTTCAGCTTCAGCCTGAACACCACCTACCTGGCCGCCATGCTGGAGCGGGCCCGCACCGTCATCGTGGAGGTCAACCCCAGGATGCCGGTGGCCTTCGGCGGCCTGGGCACCGCCATCCACATCTCCCGGGTGGACATGGTGGTGGAGGGGGAGGGCCACGAGCTGGACCAGCTCCCCACCGCCCAGCCCACTCAGGAGGACCAGGCGGTGGCGGAGCAGATTGTGTCCCTCATTCCCGACGGGGCCTGCCTCCAGCTGGGCATCGGCGGCATGCCCAACGCGGTGGGGGCCCTGCTGGCCCAGTCCGATTTAAAGGACCTGGGCGTCCACACCGAGATGCTCACCGACTGCGTGGTGGACCTGGCCGAGGCTGGCAAGCTCACCGGCCGGAACAAGAATCTGGACCGGGGCAGCGCCGTGTTCACCTTTGCCGCCGGCAGCCGGAGGCTGTACGACTTTATTGACCGCAACCCCACCTTCATGGTGTCCCCGGTGGACTACGTCAACGACATCCACGTCATCTCCGCCCACGACAACATGATTTCCATCAACAATACCATGGAGGTGGACCTGTTCGGCCAGGTGTCCGCCGAGACCATGGGCACCCGGCACATCAGCGGCTCCGGCGGGCAGCAGGACTTTGTTCTGGGGGCCTACCGGTCCAAGGGGGGCAAGAGCTTTATCTGCTGCTCGTCGGTCTACACGGACCGGCAGGGCAGGGCCCACAGCCGCCTGGTGCCCACCATCGCCCCGGGCAGCGTAGTCACCACCACCCGCACCAACATCCACTACCTGGTCACCGAGTACGGCATGGTGAACCTGAAGGGCCTGTCGGCCTGGCAGCGGGCCGAGGGGATTATCTCCATCGCCCACCCGGACTTCCGGGAGGAACTCATCGCCGCGGCGGAGGAGATGCACATCTGGCGGCGGTCCAACCGCCGCTGAGTTTCCACAAAGGCGGCGCAATATGTGGATAATGGAACAGCCCCGGAGCACGGCCGCCCGTGCTCCGGGGCTGTTTTTTCTGTAACCAGAGACCAGGACAAAACGCAGAGACCGTTCTCCCGCCGGGCCTTAGTCCACTGTTTTGAGGGACTCCACCATGTCGATTTTTTTCAGTTTCTTCCGTGAGATAACGTTGACCAGGAAGGAGAACAGGGCGGTCAGGACTGCGGCGTACACATAGCTCATAACCCCCGCGTCCCGGCCGAACATGACCATATCGATCTCCACAGTGATGATGAGCCACTGGTGGAGGAATTTGCCCAGCACCAGGCCCAACAGGATGCCGAAGATGGTGAGGAAGATGTTCTCCCGGTAGATGTAGGCGTTGAGCTCGCCGGTGTAGAAGCCCAGCACCTTCAGGGTGGCCAGCTCCCGCATGCGCTCGGTGATGTTGATATTGGTCAGGTTGAAGAGCACCACAAAGGCCAGGGCGGCGGCGGACACGGTGATGATTACCACCGCGTAGTCCACGCCCTTCATGCCCTCGATGAAGGTGTTCTTGGTGTTCTCGATGCGGCTGACCGATGACACGCCGGACAGAGGAATGAGCTGCTCGGCCACCGCGTCGGAGTTTTCCTCCGTGTCGTCGGTGTAGGTGACCATCAGGCTGTTGATCTCGGAGGCCTGGCCGAAGAGGGACTCGTAGCATTCCTCGGTGATGTAGAGGTAGTGGAACACATAGTTTTCCGTCAGGTCGGTGATGGTGACCTCCGCCCGGCGGCTGTCCCCGTCCACCAGGGTGATGGTGTCGCCCACGCCCACGTCCAGCATGTCGGCCAGCTTCTCGGTGATCACCGCGCCGTCCTGGGACAGGCTCACTTCCGCGTTGTCCTGCCGGTGGCGCAGGTGGACAAAGTCGCTGAACCGCTCCTGGTCGGCCACGGTGAACAGGTACACGTTGCTGTCCAGGCTGCGGCTGTCGCTCTCGGCGGTGACGGGCTGGTTGGACACGGACATCCACTCGGACACCAGCTCGCTGCCGTCCAGCACGGCGGCGATCTCAGTCAGCTCGTCTTCGGTGATGTTGTCCATCAGGCTGATCTGGGCGCTGTACGGGGTAATCTCGTCGTACTGCTTGTCAAACACGTCGTACAGGGAGTTGCGGATGCCGAAGCCGGTGATAATCAGGGCGGTACAGCCGCCGATGCCGATGACCGTCATCCAGAACCGCTTCTTGTACCGGAACAGGTTGCGTATGGTCACCTTCCAGGTAAAGGACATCCGCTTCCACAACGGGCGAATCCGCTCCAGCAGCACCCGGCGGCCGGGCTTGGGGCTCTTGGGCCTCATGAGCTGGGCGGGCACCGCGGTGAGAGCGGCGAAGCAGGTGGCAAAGGCCGTACCGGTGACGCACAGCACCGCCGCGCCCACGGAGAGCAGCGCCACATCGGGAAGGAGGAACAGCTCCATGTCCCCCACGGTGTAGAGCACCTTCCAGGCGTTGAAGATAATAGTGGGGATAACGGTGACGCCCACAGCCAGGCCCAGCACGCCCCCAAGGAAGGAGGAGAGGAAACCGTACCCCACATACTTCAGGGCGATGGCGCTGCGGCTGTACCCCAGGGCCTTCAGGCCGCCGATCTCCACCCGCTGGTCCTCCACCATGCGGGTCATGGTGGTCAGGCACACCAGGGCCGCCACCAGGAAGAAAATCAGGGGGAACACGCTGGCCAGGTTGCCCATCCGCTCCGCATCCTGCTGGTAGGACACGTAGCCCACGTTGGTGTCCCGGTCCAGGATGTACCACTGGCAGTCCTCAATCTCGGCCACCTCCCGGCGGGCGTCGTTGAGCTCCTGCCGGGCGTCGGACAGCTTCTGCTCCGCCTCGGCCCTGCCGTCGGCGTACTCGGCCTCGCCGTCCAGCAGCTCCTGATAGGCGTCGTCCAGCTCCTGCTTGGCGTCGGAGAGCTCGCCGGGCAGGGTGGCCTTGGCCTCTTCCAGATCGGCTACGCCGTCGTAGTACTGCTTCCAGCCGTCGTCCAGCTCGGCCCGGCCGTCTGCCAGCTCGGCCTCGCCGTCCAGAATTTCCTGCCGGGCGTCCTCCAGCTCGGCCCAGCCGTCGGAGATCTCCTGCTGGGCGTCAGCCAGCTCTCTCCAGCCGTCGTCCAGTTCCTTCCGGCCGTCGGCAAGCTGCTTCCAGCCGTCCTCCAGCTCTGTCCGGGCCTCAAACAGGGTCTGTTCCGCCTCCTGGGACTGCTTCACGCCGGCCTCAAACTCAGCCCGGGCCTCGTCCACGGCCTTTTTGCCCTCGTTGTACTGGCTCCATCCGGAGGAGAGCTGGGCGGAGGCGGAGGAGAGCTGGGCTTCGGCGTCCGCCATCTGGGCCTCGCCGGCGGCAAAGAGCCCTGGAATGCTCTGGCTGAAAAAGGCCTTCAGCGGCTCCGGGTCGGGGGAGATCGGGGCGCCCGCCTCATCCGTGCCGCCCGCCGCCGCCAGTGCGGCGTCCAGCTGGGCGATGAGGCCATCGGCCTGCTCCTGGGTCATAAGGCCCTGGTCCACCATGTCCTGGATCTGGCCGGTAAGCGCGCCGCTGCCCCCGGCCAGGTTCAGCAGCGTGACAATGGCCTGGCCGTCGGCCGCGGTCCAGGGGGTCTCCGGGCTGAGGATGGCCTCGGCGCTGGTGAGGGCGGTGCCGGGGCTGAACACGGGCAGCACCTGGGCCAGGGTGCCCAGCTGTGTGTTCAGATCCTCTTTTGCCTTTGAGAGGGCGGCCCTGCCCGCCTCCAGCTGGGCCTGACCGGCGGAAATCTGCGCCGCGCCCGCCTCCAGCGCCCGCCGGGCCGCGTCCAGCTCCGCCTCGGCGGCCATCAGCTGACCGCCGCCGTCCTCCAGGGCCACCAGGCCGTCCTGGTACTCCTGCCAGCCCTCGTCATACTCCTTCTGGGCGTCGGAGAGAGTCTTGTAGTTCTCGCTGTACTCGGCCTCGCCGTCCAGCAGGTCCTGATAGCCCTGGTCGTACTCGGCCTTGCCGTCCTGCCACTCCTTTAAGCCGTCCCAGTACTTGGCCTTGCCGTCGGCGAGCTCCTGCACGCCGTCGGCGTACTCCTTCTCGCCGTCCTCCAGCTCCTTCAGGGCCTCGGGCAGGTCGGCCTCCGCGTCGGCAATCTGCTGCCAGGCGTCGGCGGATTCCGTCTCATAGGTCTCCAGGCCGTCGTAGTACTCCGCCCAGCCGTCGTCCAGCTCCTGCCGGGCGTCGGCCAGCTCCTGATTGGCCTCGGCCTCCGCGTCGTCAAATTCCTTCTGAGCGTCGTCCAGGGCCTGGTTGGCCTCGCCGATGACCTCGTCGTACCGCAGGGCGGCCCGCTCATCTCCCAGAGGCTCCAGGGCATCCACCAGGGCGTCCATCCGGTCGCCGTAGGCGTCGTCATAGCAGTACAGGTCCTTGGCCCAGGAGACGGTCAGGTAGGCGTCGGTGTAGGTCTCCATGTCAAAGGCGCCCTTGGGCAGCAGCACGAAGCCGTTGACACTGCCGGTGCCCAGGGAGGAGGTGCCCCGGTCGGTGGACAGGTACAGGGGGGAGTTGGCGGTGCCCACGATGGTGAATTCCTCCACGGCCAGAGCGTCGGCGTAGTCGCCGTCGCCGGTGTCAAAGGAGATTTTGTCCCCGATGGACAGCCCCGACGCCTCCAGCAGCAGGGGCTCCACCAGGCACTCGTCATCCGCCTCAGGCAGGCGGCCCTCCACCAGCTCGGGGGTGTTGATGCCCTGCTCCGACAATGACACCAGCTTGACCACCAGGTCGTTGCTCTCCAGGTGGAGGATGCCGTCGGCGGTGTAGCAGCCCTCGGCGGCGGAGATGTCCTCCAGGGAGGCCAGGTAGTCGATGTCGTCGTCGGTCAGGCCCAGGGTGGACAGCACGTGGAGGTCCATCAGGTTGTGATGGTCGTAATATCCGTCGGCGGTGCGCTCCATCACCGGGGCGGTGGTGCGCAGGCCGGAGAGAAAGGCCACCGCCAGGGAGGACAGCAGCAGCAGGGAGAGGAAGCGGCTCCTGGTCTTGCTGATCTCCCGCAGCGCGTCGGTAATCAGGCGGTTGTGCTTGGGTCTCATAGGAGAAATCCCCTCCTTTCGCGGTGTTCAGAGGATTACCACTCGATTTCCTCCACCGGGGTGGGGTGGTCGGTGCGCTCAACGGCGGCCACGGTACCGTTTTTGATGTGGATAACCCGGTCGGCCATGGGGGTGAGGGCGGTGTTGTGGGTGATGACCACCACGGTCATGCCCTGCTTGCGGCAGGTGTCCTGAAGCAGCTTGAGGATCTGCTTGCCGGTGACATAGTCCAGGGCGCCGGTGGGCTCGTCGCACAGCAGCAGCTTGGGGTTTTTGGCCAGGGCCCGGGCGATAGCCACCCGCTGCTGCTCGCCGCCCGAGAGCTGGCCGGGGAAGTTATCCATCCGCTCGGCAAGGCCCACGTGCCGCAGCACGTCCGCCGCGTCCAGGGGATCCCGGCAGATCTGGGCCGCCAGCTCCACGTTCTCCAGAGCGGTCAGGTTCTGCACCAGGTTGTAGAACTGGAAGACAAAGCCGATGTCGTACCGGCGGTAGGTGGTCAGCTCCTTCTGGCTGTAATCGGACACCTTCTGTCCGTCCACCAGGATGGTGCCCTCGTCGCACTCGTCCATGCCGCCCAGAATGTTGAGCACCGTGGTCTTGCCCGCGCCCGAGGGGCCCACGATGATGCAGAACTCTCCCTTTTCAATTTCAAAGGAGATGTCCCGCACGGCGGTGATGACCACCTCGCCCATCTGGTACCGCTTGACCACGTGTTCCAGGGAAATGTATGCCATGGTTTCCACCTCATGTGTGTTATTAAACAGGTGTTGATTTATCAACTTAATTATATTATATTGGATTTAAGGTTGGTTGCAATGGGCAGATAAGCACGATGCCGTACAAAATAAGACAGGTTTGCACACGAGTGTTGATTAATGTACAGATGAACAAAAGCTGTTGAAGGAGGGACCGCTATGACAGGGGAACAGGGGGACCGCCGGGTAAGGCGCACCAAGGCCATGCTGCGCGCGGCGCTGACCGAGCTGCTCAAAACCAAGCCGGTCAACGAGATCTCGGTCACCGAGCTGACAGAGAAGGCCGACGTGAACCGGGGGACCTTTTACGGCCATTACAAGGACATTTTCGACATGGTGGAGCAGCTGGAGAACGAGATGTTCCAGGAGTTCAGCGCCCTGCTTCAGGCCTATCCGGCCGACGCGCTCAAGCATGGCCTGCGGCCCATCCTGCGGGATGTGTTTGCGTTCCTCCAGCGGTACGGGGACATGGCGGCCGCCCTGCTGGAGCGGGACCGGGACACCCGCTTCCTGGAGCAGCTCAAGGGCATGGTGGCGGAGCGGGTCAGCCTGGAGTGGGGGCGGCTCTATCAGTTCGGCAACCCACGGGAGCAGGCCTTCTGCCTGTCCTTCCTGGTGGGAGGCGTGGTGGGCCTCATCCAGAGCTGGCTGGAGGGGGGACGGAAGGAGACACCCGAGGAGCTGGCCGCCCTGTCCGAGGCCATGATTCTCCGGGGGATTGAGGGGCTTAATCTGCCCAGGTGAGGGGTACGGTCTCCGACGGGGTACTTTTCACCGGCGAAAAGTACCCAAAAGCCGCCAGGGGGAAACAGGCGCAGATCGGCTTTTACAAGCCTTATGCGCCCGTTTCCCCCTGGTACCCCCTTTCGGGGATGCGTCCTGCGGCGGCGAAATTCAATGACCCGCCGAACTTGAAAGTAGTTACGATGCCGGTTCGGTGCCCCGCGTATCGTTCCTGCATCGCCCGAGCAGCGTTACCCGCCCAGACTTGCAGTCCCTGCAATTCATTGGCGATCTCAATGCCGCACGGGGCCTCTGCGCCGTATTTTGACTTCAGCTCGAACAACCTTGCCGCAAAAAAGAACGAAAGAGCGGGTCCGGACATAGTCCGGACCCGCTCTTTTGTTGCGGAATTGGTTTTATTACCGCTCTTCTCTGAAATAGGCCAAACCCAGACTCTGAGGCGGCTGATTTTGCCCCGTGCGGCGCAGCCGCCCGGGGACCCCGGGACAGAATCGCCATGGGCGGAATGAATCCGCCCTGCGGCAAGGTTTTGCTGCGCAAAACGCTTGGACGCGCCGGTGCGCGGCCCCGCGTTCGCGGGGGCGGAAAAATCAGCAGGGGAGCAAGGCAGAGGAGGAGAATTTACCGCTCTTCTCTGAAATAGGCCAAACCCAGACTCTGAGGCGGCTGATTTTCCCGCTTGCGGCGCATACTGACGGCCACCAGCACAATGACGGTGGCGATATAGGGGAAGATGTCGTAGATCTGGGCGGGGATGCCCAGAGCCACGTAGAGCCGCATGACGGACAGGGCGCCGAACACCAGGGAGCCCAGCAGGGCCCGGGCGGGGCTCCAGGTGGCGAAGATAACCAGGGCCACGGCGATCCAGCCCTTGCCGCCCACGCAGTTGTGGACCCACACGCCGCCCACGCCGTTGGCGGAGTTCATGACGATGTACAGCCCGCCCAGGCCGCAGATGCCGCCGCCCATGCAGGTGGCCAGGTACTTATAGAGGGTGACGTTGATGCCGGCGGCGTCGGCGGTGGCGGGGGACTCGCCCACGGACCGCAGGTTCAGACCCGCACGGCTCCGGCCCAGGAACCAGGCCAGCACGATGGCCAGAAGGATGCCCAGGTAGACCATGAAGTTGTAGGAGAAGAGCAGCTTGCCCACCACGGGCAGGTCCTGGAGCACCGGGATGCCCGAGTTGAAGGCGTTCTTGGTCACGTTGCCCACGGCCATGTAGCGGCTGGGGGCGGTGTTGCCGATGGCCTCGCCCAGGAAGTTGGCAAAGCCGGTGCCGAAGATGGTGAGGGCCAGACCGGTCACGTTCTGGTTGGCCCGGAGGGTGATGGTGAGCACGCTGTAAATGAGGGTGCCGAAGGCGGCGCACAGAATGGCGCACACCATGGCGATGAGCACCGACACCACCGGGTTGGGGTTGGCCGCGGCCTGCTCGTAGTAGTAGGACCCGGCCAGACCGGCCACGCCGCCCATGAACATCATGCCCTCCACGCCCAGGTTCAGGTTGCCCGACTTCTCGGTGACAATCTCGCCCAGGGTGCCGAAGAGGAGGGGCGTGCCCGCCAGCACGGCGGCCACCACAAAGCTGAGGATTTTATCCATTGCTGTGCTCCCCCTTTCCGCGGAAAATCAGCCGGTAACGGATGAAGAACTCGCACCCCAGCATGGCGAAGAGGATGATGCCGGTGAGCACGTCGGCCACCGAGGCGGGGATGCTGAAATTGGTCTGGATGGTGCCCGAGCCCTTGGTGAGGATGGCCAGGAAGGCGGCGATGAACACCATGATGATGGGGTTGAGGCCGGCCAGCCAGGCCACGGTGATGGCGGTGAAGCCCACGCCGCCGGCGGTGTTGGCGTTGAGGGTGTAGTCCGCGCCGGACACCACCGTGAAGCCCACGATACCGGCGATGGCGCCCGAGATGCACATGGTGCGCATGACAATCTTGGGCACGCTCATGCCGGAGTAGCGGGCGGTGGCCTCGCTCTCGCCCACCACGGCGATCTCATAGCCCTGCTTGGTGTACCGCAGGTAGAGGAACATGAGGACCACGAAAATCAGCACGATGATCCAGCCCGCGTGGACGCCCAGCACCTTGGGCAGACGGGCATTGGAGGCAAACTGGGCGATGATGGGGAAGCCGGTGCCCTTGGTGTCCTTCCAGGGGCCGTTCTGGAGGTACTGCTCAATGCCCAGGGCGATGTAGTTGAGCATCAGGGTGAACAGCGTCTCATTGGTGCCCCATTTGGCCTTGAAGAAGGCGGGAATCAGGCCCCACAGGGCGCCGGCGATGGCGGCGGCCAGGCACATGACGATGAGCAGGGGCACCTTGGGCAGGGTGTCGGCCCAGAAGAGGGCGAAGTAGGTGGCGGCGATGCCGCCGGCCAGAATCTGGCCCTCAGCGCCGATGTTCCAGAACTTCATCATAAAGGCGGGGGCGATGGCCACGGCGGCGCCCAGCAGGGGCACCGCGATTTTCACCGTCTCACGCCGTCCGGTCTGGGTACCCAGGGAGCCGCGAATCATGTCACCGTACACCAGGAAGGGGTTGTGCCCCAGCAGGAGCATAATCAGGGCGCCCAGCAGCAGGGCCAGCACGATGGCGGCGGCCCGGATGGCCCAGGACTTGCCCCGGGAAATATCCGTCCGCTTGGCGATGCGCACCAGGGGTTCCCGGTGCTCCGCCGCTTTCACTTGGGCTGTCATCAGGCCTCAGCCTCCTTTCCCGACTGGGTCATGAGCAGACCCACCTGGTCCTTGGTGGCGGTGCGGGCGTCCACCACGCCGGTGACCCGTCCGCCGCACAGCACCACAATCCGGTCGCACAGCTCCAGCAGCACGTCCAGGTCCTCGCCCACCAGCAGCACCGCCACGCCCTTCATCTTCTGCTCGTTGAGCAGGCGGTAGATGGTGTAGGAGGAGTTGATGTCCAGACCCCGGACCGGGTAGGCGGTCATGAGTACGGTGGGGGAGGAGGCGATCTCCCGGCCCACCAGCACCTTCTGCACGTTGCCGCCCGACAGCTTGCGCACCGGGGTGTCCACCCCGGGGGTGACGATCTCCAGCTCCTGGATGAGCTTCTCGGCCAGGGCCCTGGGGGCCTTCCGGTCCACCAGGGGGCCTCTGTGCTCCTTGTAGGTCTTGAGCATCATGTTGTCCACCATGTCCATGGAGGCCACCAGGCCCATGCCCAGCCGGTCCTCGGGCACAAAGGCCAGGGACACGCCGATCTTCTGGATCTGGGTGGGGTTCTTGCCCACCAGCTCCTCGCCGGCCTTGTCCACGGGGACATGGTTTCCGGCGATGTCGCTCTTGGGGTGGGGGGGATAGTAGAAGATATGGCCCGACTCCACCTTCTGCAGGCCCGCAATGGCCTCCAGCAGCTCCTTCTGGCCCGAGCCGGCCACGCCGGCGATGCCCAGAATCTCGCCGCCCATGGCGGTGAAGCTCACGTCGGTGAGGGACTTGACGCCGTCGCTGCCCCGGCAGTTGAGGCCCTTGACCTCCAGACGCAGGTCGTGGTACTTGGCCATGGGCCGGTCGATGTCCAGGGTGACGGCGTGGCCCACCATCATGTCGGTGAGGGCCTGGGGGTTGGTTTCGGCGGTGTTGACGGTGCCGATGTACTTGCCCTTGCGGAGCACGGCCACCTTGTCCGAGATGGCCATGACCTCGTTGAGCTTGTGGGTGATGATGATGATGGACTTGCCGTCTGCCTTCATGTTGCGCAGCACGGCAAAGAGCTTCTCGGTCTCCTGGGGGGTGAGGACGGCGGTGGGCTCATCCAGGATGAGGATGTTGGCGCCCCGGTAGAGCACCTTGACAATCTCCACCGTCTGCTTCTGGGACACAGACATGTTGTAGATCTTCTGATCCGGGTCGATGTCGAAGCCGTACTTCCCGCTGATGGCCCGCACCTCACGGGCCACCTTCTTCCGGTCCAGGCGGCCCTTCTGGTCCAGGCCCAGGACGATGTTCTCGGCGGCGGTGAGCACGTCCACCAGCTTGAAGTGCTGGTGGATCATGCCGATGCCAAGGTCAAAGGCGTCCCTGGGGGAGCGGATGGTGACCTCCTTCCCGTCCACCCAGATCTGGCCGGCGTCGGGGAAGTAGATGCCCGAGAGCATGTTCATCAGGGTGGTTTTGCCGCTGCCGTTCTCGCCCAGCAGGGCCAGAATCTCGCCCCGGTCCACCTCCAGGCTGATTTTGTCGTTGGCCACCACCGGGCCGAAGGTTTTGGTAATGTCTTTCAGACGGATGGCTGTGTTGGCGTCCAAATCCTTCACCTCGCTTGCGCGTCATATGGCGGGGGACCTGGTCCGCCGCCTGTGGTTGTGTTCCTCCGCGGGAGGAAAGAGCGGGTGGAGCTGCGGGAAAGCAGCGTCCACCCGCTCTGTCAGGAACTTATGGGACTGCAAAAATACCGGGGAGCCGGTTACTGGATGATGCTGGTGATGCCGTCGATGATGTAGCAGAAGCTGGGGGCGGAGGCGGTGCCGCTCTCGTCGTAGAACTCGCCCTCGGGCAGGGTCCAGTCCTCAGTCTTCTCGCCGGTGTTGGCGTCAAAGGCGTAGCCGCTCAGGGGGCCGGAGAACACGTGGAAATCCTCCTCCATGAACTTCTTCTCGGCGGCCTCGATGGCCTCGGCGGTGCCCTCGGCGATGATGTCCTCGTTCAGGGGGGAGAGGTACACGGCGCCGTCGGCAAAGCCCTGGCACCAGTCGTCGGGGATGGTCTCACCGTTGATGACGGCGTTGAGGGCGAAGGTGTAGTACACGCCCCAGTCCACACGGGCGGACACCAGGGAGGCCTTGGGGGCGGCGGAGATCATGTCGGCGTTGTAGCCCACCTGGAAGGCGCCGTTGGCCTCGGCGGTGGTGGCGGGGGCGGTGGTATCGGAGTGCTGGGAGATGACGCCGCAGCCGTCGTCAATGAGGGCCTGGGCCACCTGGGCCTCCAGGGTGGGGCTGGACCAGGAGTTGGTGTACATGACCTCCATGGTCACCTCGGGGTACACGCTCTTGGCGCCCAGATAGAAGGCGGTGAAGCCGGAGACCACCTCGGCGAAGGGGTAGGCGCCCACATAGCCCAGCTTGGGGTTGCCGATCTCCTTGGCCTTCATGCCGGCGGCGATGCCGGCCAGGTAGCGGGCCTCAAAGATCTTGGTGAAGTAGTTGTGGTCGTTGGTGTTCTCGGTGCCGGCGGCCTGGTAGCCGGTGGCGTGGCAGAACTGGATCTCAGGGTACTCCTGGGCCAGGGGGATCATGAACTGCTCGTGGCCGAAGCTGTTGCAGAAGATGATCTGGCAGCCGGCCTCGATGCACTCCTGGATGGCGGTGGTGCAGGAGGCGTCCTCGCCCACGTTGCGCTTGACCACCAGCTGGGTGTCCGCATCCAGGCCGCAGGCCTCAAAGGCCTCCTCCATGCCGACCATGTGGTTGTAGTTGTAGCCGTTGTCGTTCTCCTCGCCGATCATGACAAGGCCCACCTTCAGGTCGGCCGCGGCGATGCCGCCGGTCTGGCCGGAAGCGCCGCCGGTGGGGGCGGGGGAGCTGTCGTTGTTTCCGGCGTCATCGCCGCAGGCGCCCAGAGCCAGCACCATGGACACGGCCAGAAGCATTGCAAGCAGTTTCTTCTTCATTGGGTTGTTCCTCCTTCAAAATACCTGTTTCCTCTCATTTCTACGTGGCGAAAGACAGTTCTATGAATCACGGAGGAGACAAAGGGACCGCCAGAGTCCCGTCCGCGTCTCCGCCGGTAATTCCTGCGGAGCGCGGCCGGCAGGATACCCTGGCGGTCTCGCGCAAACATCCGCTCATCACGGCCCGGCGGGGCCGCCTGCGGCAGCAGGGGTGCCATGTGCAGCAGAAACAGGCTCCGGCGCACCAAACCGGAGCCGTTCTTCAGATGGGGAAACTGCGGGAGCTCAGCAGAACTCGATGCTGTCCTCGCTCATACTCTTAATTCTTGCCAGGGACTCCACCCGCACGCCCATGGAGCGGATGAGGTCTCCGCCGGGCTGGAAGGCCTTCTCAATGCAGATGCCCGCGCCCACCACGGTGGCGCCGGCGGCCTCCACCAGCTTGATCAGGCCCTGGAGGGCGCTGCCGTTGGCCAGGAAGTCATCGATGATAAGCACACGGTCCTCCGGCAGGAGGAACTCCTTGGCCACAATGATGTCGTACACCTTGCCGTGGGTGAAGGACTCCACCTTGGAGGTGTACACATCCCCGGCAATGTTCTTGGTCTTGTTCTTTTTGGCGAAGATAACCGGGACATCAAAAAACTGCGCGGCCACGCACGCGATCCCGATCCCCGATGCCTCGATGGTCAAAATCTTGGTAACCCCACAGTCGCCGAACAGCCGATGAAATTCCCTGCCGATCTCGTTGAACAGCTTCACGTCCATCTGGTGGTTCAAAAAGCTGTCCACCTTGAGCACGCCGCCGCTGCGGATCTTGCCATCCCGGCGGATGCGATCTTCCAAAAGCTTCATAAACACGATCTCCCTGCCGATAAAAATAGATAGGTACATTGTAGCGAAAAAGAAGCGCCAGTTCAATCGCCTATATTCTATCAAAAAAACGGACATTTGTCATCTTAATTTAGAAATTTTCACAGCAGGAATTCAGAGCAGGAGAGAAAAGAGGAAAAAGCCGGGAAAAAAGCAGAAAAACGACAAAGGCCGGGCGTCCGCTCCTTGACGCCCGGCCCCTGCCGAAGGAAAGAGGATACAATGAAATGAAAAGAAACTGTCTCTTGCAGGTATTATAATACCCGGCAGTTGTTAACAGAGAAAGAGGAGAATGTTACAAGAGCATTAAATATTCTCGATTTTATGTAAATTCCATGTAATGAGGCGGGACATCTGGAACAAAGCGGGAAAAAGGGGGCCGGGCCGCGGAATTCCGCGGCCCGGCATGAAAAAGGATAGGAGGATAAAATGAAAAGAAATCGCTGTCTCTTGCTGGTATTATGTTACCAACAGAATATTAAGAATATAAGGTGGAATTGTTACAAAAGAATCAAATCTTGCCTGCCGGGGAGACGTTCTTCCCCCGCCGGTCAGAGGAGCACGTCGGCGGCCTCGGGGTGCTTGTCCCGCCAGAGGGCCGCGTAGGAGCAGGCGGTCCGGGCCTGACGGCCGCTCTGCCGCAGGGCGGCCACCGCCGCCTCCATCAGCTTCCCGGCCACACCCTGGCCACGCAGGCTGCCGTCCACAAAGGTGTGGTCGATGACGCACACCCCGTCCGCCCCGGCGGGAAAGGTGATCTCCGCCAGCACGCCTCCCGTTCCGTCGGGGAGAAAAATCCGGTTGTCCTCGTACTGAAATTCCATATTAAATTCTCCTTTCACTGCTGCGCAGCAGGCGGGCTTTTTCCGCTTCTCCCGCAGGCGCTGGAAGAACTCCTGCATCAGCGCCCCGCTCTCCTGGGCCAGAATGCCGCCGGTGACCTGGGGGCGGTGGTTCAGGGGGGCGGCGAACACGTCCAGGGCGGAGCCGCAGGCCCCGAACCGGCTGTCCACCGCGCCGTACCACACCCTGGGAATCCGGGCGTTCACAATGCCTCCGGCGCACATGGCGCAGGGCTCCAGGGTCACATACAGGTCGGCTTTGTGGAGCCGCCAGCCCCCCAGAGTCCGGTTGGCCTCATGGATGGCCATCAGCTCGGCGTGGGCCAGGGCGTCCTTGTCCTCCTCCCGGCGGTTGCGGCCCCGGCCCACCACCCGGCCCTCCCATACCACCACGCAGCCCACCGGCACCTCGCCGGCCGCCATGGCCTCCCGGGCCAGGTCCAGGGCCTGGCGCATATATCCCTCGTGGTCCATTTGTCCGCGCTCCTCTCAAACTGTGCCTCAATACTTCATTTTATCTATTTTCTCCATACCGCGCAAGGGATAGCTGTGGAAAATCCGGCGGATCTGTGCTATGCTGTGTAAGACACAGCATGCCCGGCGGGACGCCTGCCGGGCCGGAAGGAGACAGACGGAGCTTATGAGACTTTGGGATAAGCTGGGGCTGGACATGGACCGCCACCGGGTCATCGCCCTGGTGGGCGGCGGCGGCAAGACCACCACCATGTACGCCCTGGCCCGGGAGGCCCGGGAGGCGGGAAAGACGGTGATTGTGACCACCACCACCCATATCCTGCCCCATCCCGGCCTGTTTATGACCGGAGAGAGCGACCCGGCGGCCCTGAGGGCCCTGCTGAACAAGCACGGCATCCTCACCGTGGGCCGGCTGGACCGGAAGGACAAGATGACCGGCGGCGACGTGGCCGCCTGCGCTGCGGCGGCGGACATTGTGCTGGCCGAGGCCGACGGGGCCCGGGTGCGGCCCCTGAAGGCGCCGGCGGACCACGAGCCGGTGATTCCGCCCCAGGCCGCCGCGGTGCTGGCCCTGGCGGGCATGGACTGCCTGGGCCGGACGGTGGGGGACATCTGCCACCGGCCCGAGCGGGTGTGCGCCCTGCTGGGGTGCGATATGGACCGCGTGATTGCCCCTGCCGACGCGGCGGCCATTCTCTCCAGCCCCCAGGGGGGCAGGAAGGGCGTGGGGGAGGCCGTGGCCTTCCGCTGCGTGCTCAACAAGGCGGACACCCCGGAGCGCCTCCGGGGCGCGGAGGAGATCGCCGCCCTGCTGGCGGCGCAGGGGATTTCCTCCGCCATCACCGCCTACTCCGAGGAGGAGCAGGGCGGCCTGAGCTGGTTCCGGTGAGGGCTGTACGCACCATAGTGAAATAAAACCGCGCCCCGGTGCTCCGGCGGCGGAAAAAGGAGTGGACAGACAGTGAAACGGATTTTGATTAAGGGAGCCGGCGACCTGGCCACCGGCACGGCGGTGCGGCTGCACCGGGCGGGCTTCCCCCTGGTGATGACCGACATCGAGCAGCCCACGGCTGTGCGGCGCACGGTGTCCTTCTGCCAGTGCATGTACGACGGCACCTGCGTTGTGGAGGGCATCACCGCCCGGCGGGTGTACAGCGGCGTGGAGGCCCTGGCCGCCCTGGAGAAGGGGGAAATCCCGGTTCTCAACGACCCGGAGGCCAAAATTCTCAAGGAACTGGACTTCTTCGCCGTGGTGGACGCCATCCTGGCCAAGAAGAACGTGGGTACCACCATCCATGACGCCCCTGTGGTGCTGGCCCTGGGACCCGGCTTCACCGCCGGCGTGGACTGCCACGGCGTCATTGAGACCCAGCGGGGCCACGACCTGGGCCGCCTTATCACCGACGGCTCCGCCGTGCCCAACACCGGCGTGCCGGGCGACATCGGCGGATATACCACCGAGCGCATCATCCGGGCCTGTGCCGACGGCACCTTTGAGCCTGTGGCCGCCATCGGCGACCAGGTGCAGAAGGGCGACCTGGTGGCCAGAGTGGACGGACAGCCGGTGTACGCCCTCATCACCGGCGTGGTGCGGGGCATGCTCCCCGCCGGGCTGAAGGTATGCAAGGGCATGAAGTCGGGGGACATCGACCCCCGCTGCGAGGTGCGCCACTGCTTTACGGTCTCCGACAAGGCCCGGGCCATCGGCGGCGGCGTGCTGGAGGGACTGCTCTACTTCGGAAAGGAGAAGGGACTATGGAACGACTGATCATCTGCGGCGGCGGCCACGTGTCGCTGGCTCTGGCCCACATGGCCTCCATCCTGGACTTTGACATCACCGTCATCGACGACCGGGAGGAATTTGCCAACAAGGAGCGGTTTCCCATGGCGGGCCAGGTGCTGTGCATGGGCTTTGAAGAGGCGCTGGACCAGCTGGGCAGCCGTGCCGACGACTACTACGTCATTGTCACCCGGGGCCACGCCTTTGACCGGGACTGCCTGGCCCACGTGCTCCGGGGCAAATACGCCTACGCGGGCATGATCGGCAGCAGGGGCAAGGTGGCGGCGGTGATGAAGAGCCTGCTTGCCGAGGGCTTCCCCCAGGCGCAGCTGGACGGGGTCCACGCCCCCATCGGCATCAAGCTGGGGGGCCAGAGTCCGGCGGAGGTGGCGGTGTCCATCGCCGCCGAGCTGGTGGCCGAGCGGGCCAGAATCGGCTCCATGCCCCCGCCGCCCCCCGAGCAGGAGCCCGGCGTGCTGGTGACCATTGTCAGCAAGCGCGGCTCCGCCCCCAGAGGGACGGGCGCCTGGATGCTGGTGCGGCCCGACGGGTCCATTCTGGGTACCGTGGGCGGCGGCGCGGCGGAGCACAAGGCCCGGCAGGACGCCCTGAAGCTGTGGAACGGGGAGGACATCCCCGCCCGGCAGGTCTACGACCTGTCTCCCAACGCCGCCGACCTGGGCATGGTGTGCGGCGGCGTCATTGAGGTGGAGTTCGCCCTCCGCCGCTGAGAGAGAAAGGGGAGTATCAGCGATGAGACGGGGAAAGATTGGAACGCGCATTGCGGCCGGGGCCCTTGCCCTGAGCCTGACCCTGAGCCTGGCCCAGGCGCCCGGGGCCCTGGCCGCGGGGAGCAGTCAGCCCTCCTCCTGGGCCGCCGCCGAGGTGGAGCGGGCCAGAGAGGCGGGACTGCTGGATTTTAACCCCCACTCCGGGTATCAGGAAAACATCACCCGGGGGGAGTTCGCGGCGCTGGCAGTCCAGCTGGCCAGAACCCTGGGCTGCCCGGTGGGACAGCTGAAGTATGACGACTGGCAGGGCACCCCCTTCACCGACCTGACCGAGGGTACCGACGGCGTATACAGCGCCGCGGCCTGGCGGCTGGGGCTGATGAACGGCGTGTCGGACACGGCGTTCGCTCCGGAGCGCACCATCACCCGCATGGAGATCTGCGTCCTGCTCAGCCGGGTCATGGACGTGTGCGGCGTGGCGCTGCCTCAGACGGTGCCCGGCGTGGCCGAGCGCATCGCCTCCGGCGCCGAGGGGACCGTGCCGGACTGGGCCGTGGAGGGGGTGGAGAACCTGATCGGCTCCGGGCTGATGCAGGGCTCCGGGGAGGGCTGGCAGCTGTCCGCCTACACCACCCTGGAGCAGGCCGCCATGCTGGCGGTCCGGGCCATGGACGCCGGGCAGGCAGAGCTGGCGGAGACCCTCTTCACCCAGGCCGAGCGGGAGAAAATTGCCCGGCTCAATGAGCTGCGGGCTGCCTTCGGCAATCCCGGCGAGCCCTACGCCCAGACGCCCTCGGTGGAGGAGTTTATTCCCGGCGCGCTGAACGGCGCCTTCCTCCAGGACGGCCTCAACGCCGTCAACTACGTCCGGGCCATCGCCGGGCTCAGCCCGGTGGCCCTCAACCCTGAGAAAAACGACCTGGCCCAGACCGGGGCCCTGCTGCTGGCGGCGGGGGAGTTCAGCCACACCCCCAGCCGGCCCGCCGGCATGCCAAACGCCCTGTATCAGAAGGGGTACCAGGCCACCTCCACCAGCAACATCGGCCAGGGCTACCGGAACCTGTGGGAGTTCACCCTGTCCTGCGCGGACGACGCGGGGGAGAGCACCCTGGGCCACCGCCGCTGGCTGCTCAACCCCAGCCTGACCACCATCGGCATGGGCTACGTGGAGGGGAGCGTCACCACCGTGGTGACAGGCGGCTCCACAGACGCCGCCGGGCACGACCTGGTGACCTGGCCCTCGGAGGGGGTGTTCCCCGCGGGGCTGGTGGGCAGCAGTACGGTGTGGAGCTGCACCCCCGACCCGGACAAGTACGATGTGAGCGGCAGCAGCCTGACCGTCACCGTCACCGACAACCACGGGGGCCGCTGCGTCCTTGGGGAGAGCGCCTCCGCCTACGGCCGTCTGCTCCCCCAGGTGGGGGCCGTCTGGCTGCCCCCCATAGACCAGGACACCAGCCAGGTCACCGTGGAGACCGGGGGCTACGGCAGCGGCCCGGCCATCCTCTTCACCCCCTCCCAGGTATCCCTGGAGCCGCTGACGGTGCTCACCGTGGAGATTGCCGGCCTGCGGCTCAGGAGCGGCGGCACCGAGACCGTCACCTATACCGTCAAGCTGTTCTAAGTTCCCAAAATTCAGACCTCAGAGGAGGAAACCAGGCAAATGTGGGCATATGAGCGGACCTTTTATCAGATCTACCCCCTGGGCATGTGCGGCGCGCCCGGGGAGAACGACGGCGTCACCGTTCCCCGCATCCGGCGTGTGCTGGACTGGGGGGACCACCTGGAAAAGCTGGGCGTGGGGGCCGTGGTATTCAACCCGGTGTTCCAGTCCGACCGGCACGGGTACGACACCCGGGATTTCCTCACCGTGGACTGCCGCCTGGGCACCAACCAGGACTTCAGGGACGTGTGCGACGACCTGCACCGCCGGGGCATAAAGGTGGTGCTGGACGGCGTGTTCCACCACGTGGGCCGTGGGTTCTGGGCCTTCCAGGACGTGCTGCGCAATCGGGAGGGCAGCCCCTACAAGGACTGGTTCCACATCAACTTCGGGGGCAACAGCAACTACAACGACGGCCTCTGGTATGAGGGCTGGGAGGGACACTATGAGCTGGTGAAGCTGAACCTGTCCAACCCCCAGGTGGTGGACTATCTGTTCTCCTGCATCCGCAAGTGGGTGGAGGAGTTCGGCGTGGACGGCCTGCGTCTGGACGTGGCCTACCTGCTGTCCCAGGACTTCCTGCGGTCCATCCGCTCCTTCTGCGACAGCCTCAAGCCCGACTTCTTCCTCTACGGCGAGATTCTGGGCGGCGACTACCGCCGCATCATGGGGGACGGCCTGCTCCACTCCTGCACCAATTACGAGTGCTTCAAGGGCCTGTGGTCCAGCTTCAACGACAAGAACCTGTTTGAGATCAACCACTCCCTGAACCGGCTGTTCTCTGACGGACAGTACACCCTCTACCGGGGCTGCCACCTGTTCTCCTTCGCGGACAACCACGACGTAAACCGGCTGGCCAGCAACCTGCACCGCAGCGACGATATGCCCCTGTGCTACGCCGTCCTCTTCGCCATGCCCGGCGTGCCCTGCCTGTACTACGGCAGCGAGTGGGGCATCCAGGGGGCCAAGGGCAGGGGGGACGACAGCGCCCTCCGTCCCGCCCTGGAGAAGCCGGAGTGGAACGACCTCACCGACCGCATCGCCGGGCTTATCAGGGCCCGGGCGGGCAGCAAGGCCCTCAACGGCGGCGGCTACCAGACCGTGGTCATCACCAACCGGCAGCTGGTGTTCCTGCGGCAGTACGAGGGCGAGCGGGTGCTCTGCGCCGTCAACCTGGACGACGCCGACTACACCGCCCGGCTGGGGGGCTATTCCGGCCCGGCCACCGACCTGGAGACCGGCGAGAAGCTCACCCTGGGCGAGAACCAGCTTCTCCCTGCCCGTACCGCCTTCCTCTGGCGGCTGGACAACTGAACACAGACACAAAAGGGCCCCGGAGCAATGGCTCCGGGGCCCTTTTTCCACATATAGAGGAAGAAATGTTGAAAAGTTCAGTTCTGAGCCAGGTCGGCGGGGGTGTCCACGTCCAGCAGTTCGGCGGCGCTGTCCGCCTCCACCAGCACCAGCCGGTCCGGGTGGGCCTTAATCACCGCGCCGCCGCCGGTGTCCCCGGCGAGGGCGGAGAGCTCCGGGAAAAATTCACTGGGAAAGAGACAGGGATTGCCCTTTTTTCCCTGCCAGCTCAGGGCGGGGATGGTGTCGGGCCGGGCGGCAAAGGCGGCCAGCACCCGCTCCACGCTCGCCCGGGTGAGCCAGGGCTGGTCGGCCACGGCGAACAGGGCCCCGTCCGCCCCGGCCTGCTCCGCCGCCGCGGCGCCCAGCCGGACGGTGGCCGAGATGCCCTCCTCCGCGCCGCCGTTGAACACGGGGGTGTACCCCAGCTCCTCCGCCAGGGAGAGAATTTCAGGGTAGCGGCTCACCACCAGGGCGGGGGCGAACAGCTCCGGCGGGCAGGCGGCCATCACCCGGCGCACCAGGGGCAGGCCGTCCACGGTCCGGAGCAGCTTGTTAGCCCCGAACCGCCGCCCGGCCCCCGAGGCCATGAGCACCAGGGCGACTTTTATCTCCACAGCTGGGCGCCCCCTCTGTGGACAAACTGTCCCGCATTCTCCAGCACCACCCTGCCGTTCTCCGCCGCAACCCGGCCGGAGAGGAACACGGTCTCGGGCCGGCCCACAGCCTCAAAGCCCTCGTAGGGGGTGTAGTCCACCTTCTGGTTCTGCGCCCCGGCGGTGATGGTCCAGCGGGCCTCCGGGTCCCAGATGACCAGGTCGGCGTCGCTGCCCACCGCCAGCACGCCTTTCCGGGGGTACATGCCGAAGAGCCTGGCGGGCTGCTCGGCCAAAACCCGGGCCATGTCGGCGGCGGTGATGCGGCCGGTTGTCACCCCGGCGGTATACATGAGGGCGGGGCGGTGCTCCACGCCGGGCATGCCGTTGGGGATTTTGGAGAAGTCCTCCCGGCCCAGGGTTTTCACGCCGTCAAAGGCAAAGGAGCAGTGGTCGGTGCCCATGGTGTCAATCTCCCCGGCGGAGAGGGCCTGCCACAGAGCCGCGCTGTCCTCCTCCTTCCGCAGGGGCGGGGAGAGGACAAATTTGGCGCTTTCGAATCCGGGCAGCAGATATTTGTCGTCATGCAGCAGGAAGTACTGGGGGCAGCTCTCCACATAGCACTTCTGGCCCCGCTCACGGGCGGCCCGGACCACCTCCAGACCCCGCAGGGTGGACAGGTGCACCACGTTCACAGGGTAGCCCGCCAGCTCGGACAGGGCCAGCCACCGGTTCACCGCCTCGGCTTCCACCACCGGCGGACGGGACAGGGGGTGGGCCTCCGGGGACAGATGTCCCGCCGCCCGCTGGGCCCGGATACCCGCTGTGACCATGTCGCCGTTCTCGCAGTGGCAGCCCACGATGCCCCCCTCCCGGGCCACCGCCTCCACCACCTCCAGGGCCTGGCCGTCGGTGATGCGCAGGTTGTCGTAGGCCAGGTAGACCTTGTAGGAGGTAATACCCGCGGCGGTCATGTCGGCCAGCTCGGCCTTGATGCGGGGGTCCCAGTCCTTGATGGTCATGTGGAACCCATAGTGGCAGGAGGCCCGGCCGTCGGCCCGGCCGTGCCAGGTCTCCAGGGCGGAGGAGAGGGAGCAGCCCCGCTCCGGCTCGGCGAAGTCCAGCACGCAGGTGGTGCCCCCCGCCAGGGCCGCCCGGGTGCCCGAGACCCAGTCGTCCGCCGTCTCGTTGGGCAGGCCCTTGTTCATCTCAAAGTGGGTGTGGGTGTCGATAAAGCCGGGGAACACCAGCTTGCCCGCCGCCTCCACCACCTTGCAGCCCTCGGCGGGCAGGCTCGGGCCGATGGCGGTGATTTTGTCCCCGTCCATCCGCAGGTCGGCGGCCACGGGGCCCTGGGGCAGGATGAGTGTGCCGCCCCGGATAAGGGTGGATGTATGCTCAGACATAGTAAAACCTCCGTTCCGCCCTGGGGGCGGCAGTCTCCTGGGTTATGGGTGGATGTTTCGCGCCGCAAAGGCGGACAGCAGCTGGGCCATGTCCGGCTTCACCGCCATGGGCTCCCCGGCGGCTTTGATGCCGCTGGCCGCGTCCTTCAGGCCGTTGCCGGTGACGATGCTGACAACCGTGGATGCCGGGTCGATAAGCCCCAGCTCCACCGCCTTCTTCACCCCCGCCGTGGCGGCCACCCCGGCGGGCTCGCCGAACACGCCGCAGGTGCGGCCCATGAGCCCCATGGCGGAGAGAATCTCTCCGTCGGATACGTTGACCGCCACGCCGCCGCTCTCCCGCACGGCGGCAAGGGCCTTGTCCGCGTTGCGGGGCACGCCCACGGCGATGGAGTCGGCCAGGGTGTTCTCCTCCATGGGCCGCCAGGGCTCCCCGGTCTGGAGGGCGCGGTTCAGGGGGCAGCAGCCCTCGGCCTGGACCGAGATGAGTTTGGGCAGGCGGTCGATGAACCCGGCGGCGTACAGGTCCTTCAGGCCCTTCCACGCCCCGGCGATGGTGCAGCCGTCCCCCACGGACAATGCCACATAGTCGGGCGCCTGCCAGCGGAGCTGCTCCATGATCTCCAGCGTCACCGTCTTTTTGCCCTCGGACAGGTAGGGGTTGATGGCGGCGTTGCGGTTGTACCAGCCCCAGCGGTCAATGGCCGCTTTGGACAGGGAGAAGGTGTCCTCATAGCTGCCGTCCACACTGATGACAGTGGCCCCGAAGATCTGCAGCTGGGCCACCTTGCCCCTGGGGGCCCGGGCGGGCACAAAGATGTAGCTCTTCAGACCCGCCGCAGCCGCGTTGCCCGCCAGGGAGGAGGCCGCGTTGCCGGTGGAGGAGCAGGCGATGGTGTCCGCCCCCGCCTCCCGGGCCTTCACCACCGCCATGGCCGAGGCCCGGTCCTTCAGGGACGCGGTGGGGTTGAGGCCGTCGTCTTTGAGGAAAAGCCTGTAAAGGCCAATTGCTTGCGCCAGCCGGTCCGCCCGGTACAGGGGGGACCAGCCCACCCGCAGGGGCGGCGGGGGAGAATCCGGCTCCACGGGCAGGAACGGGCGGTACCGCCACATGGACCAGTCGGTGCAGTCAGCCAGGGAGTTTGGGGAGAAAACCGAGCGGATGTAGTCGTAATTGTACTCAATATCCAGAATTCCGCCGCACGCGCAGGTGGTCAGGCCGGGCACGGCCTCGTACTCCCTGCCGCAGCGGACGCATTTGGCGCAGCGGACGTTTTTCATCATAAAAATTACTCCTTTCGGCTGCAAAAGAGTTGAAACCACGGGAAAAAGAGCGAAAAGAGTGTTCGGGCTGAAACTAAAACACGGCGCAGAACCTTCGTGCGGCATTGAGAAAGGTAATTGAATTGAAACTACTTACAAGTTTGGGAGGGTAACGCTGCTCGGGTAGAAGGGGAACGGTACGCAGGGCACCGAACCGGCGAGCAACTGCTTTCAAGTTCGGAGGGTAATTGAACCCCACCGCCGCCGGACGTACTCTGAAAGGGGTCCGGGGAAACGGGGGCATTTGGCCCTGAAAGGGCCCTCTGCCCCTGTGTCCCCGGCGGCTTTTGGGTCCTTTTCGCCGGAGAAAAGGACCTCCCCGAAGGGCGTTTCTCTGCAAGCTATGTGTGCACTGAAAGCCTTCCCCTCATCCGCCCCTTTCAGGGGCACCTTCCCCCAGGGGAAGGCCAATTTATCTCACAGCTGACCCAGCACGCCGGAGGCGGTGTTGAACTGGTCAATGAGGGCGTCCAGCTCGCCCACCTGGGCGTGGACCTTCTCCCACTCGTCGCCGTACCAGAGGGCGTCCAGCTCCGCCGCCGTGCGGCCCTGCTGCTCCACCCAGGTGTAGTACTTCAGGTTGTGGACCCGCCTGCGGTCGCAGTAGTTCAGCTCGGCCATGGCGTCGGTCCTGAGGCCCAGCAGGTGGAGGCGGTGGTCCAGAGCGGCGGCGCGGCGGTCGTAGGGGCCGTGCTCCGCCGCCAGCTCGGCCACCCGGGAGCCGTACATGGCCGCCGAGTCGGTGAGTACGGTGACCACCACGTCCCGCCCGGTAAACTCATAGTACCTGGCCATCTTCACGCAGCAGAGCACATTTGCGATGCCGCTGATGCCCAGCCAGGACAGCTTCTCCAGGGTCCCGGCGTCCACCCCGGCCTCTTCGGCCAGGTAGGCCAGGCCCTCCTCCTCGGCAAAGAGCCGCAGCAGCCGCAGGGCGTCCTCGTCGTCAATGTCAATGACCATGTCGGTGTTTTTCACATTGTGAATCCAGGGGATGTGCTTGTCGCCGATGCCCTCGATGCGGTGGTCGCCGAAGCCGTTGCGCAGGATGGTGGGGCACTGGAGGGCCTCGCCCACCGCCAGCTTCATGCCGGGGTAGACCTCCTTGAGGTAGTCGCCGCAGCCGATGGTGCCCGCGCTGCCGCTGGTGAAGCAGGCCCCCGAGAGCCGGTCCCCGGGCCGCTTGACGCCCTCGAACAGGGCGGACAGGGCCTCGCCGGTGACCTGGTAGTGCCACAGGTGGTTGCCCATCTCCTCAAACTGGTTGAAGATCATGCACCCCGGGTCCCGTCGCAGCTCGTTGGTCTTGTCAAAGATCTCCTTCACGTTGCTCTCGCAGCCGGGGGTGGCGATGACCTCCGCGCCGATGGACGCCAGCCAGTCAAACCGCTCCCGGCTCATGCCGGCGGGCAGGATGGCCACGCCCCGGGCGCCCAGCAGCTTGGAATTGAAGGCGCCGCCCCGGCAGTAGTTGCCGGTGGAGGGCCAGACCGCCTTGTGGCGGGTGACGTCGAACTGGCCGGTGACCAGCCTGGGGACCAGGCAGCCGAAGGAGGCGCCCACCTTGTGGCAACCGGTGGGGAACCACTTGCCCGCCATGGCCACAATCCGGCAGGGCACGCCGGTGAGGGCGGGGGGCAGCTCCACATAGTTGGGCACATGCCGGAACAGGCCGCCGGACTCCCTGGCCTCGTTTTTCCAGGTGATGCGGAACAGGTTCAGGGGATTTACATCCCACAGCCCCACGGTTCTGAGGCCCTCCTTTACCTTCTCCGGGATGGAGTCGGGGTGCTTCATCTGCCGGAAGGTGGGGATGAGGATGCCGTTTTCCCGGGCGTTGCGCAGGTTGCGCTCCAGAGCCTCGGGGCGGATGGTCAGGTCAATCATGGCGGTGCCTCCTTTTTATTTCTGAATGGGACGGCCTAGCTGTTTTTGCCGTCCAGATAGCTGTACAGGGTGTACTTGGAGATGCCGAAGAAGGCGGCGATCTTGTCCCCCGACTTGGTGATGAGCAGGGCGCCGGCGTCGTTGAGGAAGCGGATGGCCCGGATTTTGTCCTCCCGGTCCATGAGGGCCACCGGCTTGCCCACCAGCTCCACCGACTCCCGCAGCAGGTCGTCCAGCAGGTCGGACACGCTGCGGGTGATGCGCTCGGGCTCCTTTGCGGAGGGCTCCCGGGGAGTGACCAGGGGCCGGACGGCCTGCTCCACGGTGAGAAGGGCGGAGATGTCGTAATTGATGGAGAAAATAGCCTCCGGCTTGCCGGAGGGGTCCCGGATAAACAGCGTGGAGGATTTGAGCACCTTGCCGTCGGGCGTGCGGGTCAGGTAGGCCAGGTGGTCCTCCTGCTGCCCGCCCCGGAGGGACTCCAGCACCACATGGGACGGGCCGCTGCCCAGGGAGCGGCCGGATACGTGGCCGTTTTCAATGTGGACCACGGTGTGCTCCGGGCTGTCGGTCAGATCGTGGATGACCACCTCGCAGGCCGGGCCGAACTGGACGGCCAGGCCGTGGGCCATCTGCCGCAGGAGGGAGAGACGTTCTTCGCTGAGCATGGGGAAAGGGGCTCCTTTCTTGGAAATAGGCGCCGGAAAAAGGGAAAAATCCCGGCCGGCGTGTCTGTTTCTTCCATCATATCACAGCCGGAGAAGAAATCAAGGCGAAAACAAACTTCATGCGCGCAGCGCCGCACCGCGAAAACAGGCAAAAGCCATGGCGCATGGAGGTTTGCGCATGCGGGCCGTCCCCAGCCCGCGCGGTAATTTTATGGCTGTGCCGCCGAATGGGCGCACAGCCGGGTTTGCTGTGCTTTTGTACAGCAAAAGACAGTCAGTCCGCCTGAAAAGATGCGGGAGGGTGAGATTGTTCACAAAATACCGGTTGATTCCGGCGGGGGACATGCTATGCTTATTCCAGCAACGTTTCGAATCAAGGAGGATATAAGCCATGAGCGCACAGTTTGATGAAATTATCCGGGAGCTTGAGACGCTGGACCTGAAGAACATGTACGGAAAGGACTTCTTCCTCACCTGGGACAAGACCGGCCAGGAGCTGGCGGGCGTGTTCGCGGTGGCCGACGCCCTGCGGGACCTGCGGGAGCGGAACATTTCCACGCGCCTCTTCGACTCGGGCCTGGCCATCTCATTGTTCCGGGACAACTCCACTCGAACCCGCTTCTCCTTCGCCTCCGCCTGCAACATGCTGGGCCTGGAGGTCCAGGACCTGGACGAGGGCAAGAGCCAGATCGCCCACGGCGAGACCGTCCGGGAGACGGCCAACATGATCTCCTTCATGGCCGACGTCATC
>CAJFTA010000007.1 GCA_904419835.1 uncultured Pseudoflavonifractor sp.
CGACTACGCCGAGGCCCACAACGTGCCCCTGAAGATCTCCCGGGAGACCAACTACTCCAAGGACAAGAACCTGTGGCACCTGAGCCACGAGGGCCTGGACCTGGAGGACCCGGCCAACGAACCCCAGTACGACAAGCCCGGCTTCCTGGAGATGGGGGTCAGCCCCATCCAGGCCCCCGACGCCCCCACCTACATCACCCTGGACTTTGAGAAGGGCTGGCCCGTGGCCTTCAACGGCGAGAAGATGAAGGCCAGCGACATCATCCGCAAGCTCAACGAGGTGGGCGGCGCCAACGGCATCGGCCTGCTGGACATCGTGGAGAACCGGCTGGTGGGCATGAAGGACCGGGGCGTGTATGAGACCCCCGGCGGCACTATCCTCTACCGGGCCCACGAGGTGCTGGAGATGATCACCATCGACAAGGACACCGCCCACATGAAGAGCAAGCTGGCGGTGGACTTCGCCGACCTGGTGTACAACGGCAAGTGGTTCACCCCCCTGCGGGAGGCGCTGTCCGCCTTTGCCGCCGAGACCCAGAAGCACGTCACCGGCACCGTGAAGCTGAAGCTCTACAAGGGCAACATCATCACCGCCGGCGTCACCTCTCCCGAGACCCTCTACTCTGAGAACCTGGTCACCTTCGAGGAGAGCGACTACGACCAGAAGGACTCTCAGGGCTTCATCAACCTCTGGGGCCTGCCCGACACCGTCCAGGCGCTGCGGGAGCAAGGCAAGCTGAAATAAGGAACCGCGTACAAAGCCGGAAGGCGGGCGCCCTCAGCCAGAGGGACGCCTGCTCTCCGGCTCTGCCGCAAAAGAGCAAAAAGTGAGGTAATGGCTTATGAAACTGTGGGCAGGCCGGTTCCAGAAGGAGACCGACACCCTGGTAAACGACTTCAACTCCTCCATCACCTTTGACGCCCGGCTCTATCAGGAGGATATTGAGGGCTCCATGGCTCATGCCGCCATGCTGGGCAAGCAGGGCATCATCGAGGAGCACGAGGCGGAGAAGATCATCGACGGCCTGAAGGCCATTCTGGAGGACATCAAGGCCGAGCGGGTGGAGCTGACCACCGACAACGAGGACATCCACATGAACGTGGAGTCCCTGCTCACCGGCCGCCTGGGCGAGACGGGAAAGCGGCTCCACACCGCCCGCAGCCGGAACGACCAGGTGGCGGTGGACTTCCGCCTCTTTGTCAAGCGGGAAATTCCCACCATCATCCGCATGTGTCTGGACCTGGAGAAGGTACTGGTGAAGAAGGCCCAGGCCAATCTGGAGACCGTCATGCCCGGCTATACCCACCTCCAGCGGGCCCAGCCCACCACCTTCGCCCACTACATGATGGCCTATGCCAACATGTTCCGCCGGGACGTGACGAGGCTGGAGGACTGCCTGGAGCGCATGGACGAGTGCCCCCTGGGCGCGGGCGCCCTGGCCACCTCCACCTACCCGGTGGACCGGTTCCAGACCGCCGCCGCCCTGGGCTTCCAAAAGCCCACCGACAACTCCATGGACTCGGTCTCCGACCGGGACTTTGCCATTGAGTTCCTCTCCGCCTGTTCCATCCTGATGATGCACCTGTCCCGGTTCTCCGAGGAGATCATCCTCTGGTGCTCCTGGGAGTTCAAGTTCGTGGAGCTGGACGACGCCTACTCCACCGGCTCCTCCATCATGCCCCAGAAGAAGAACCCGGACGTGGCCGAGCTGGTCCGGGGCAAGACAGGGCGGGTGTACGGCTCCCTCATCACCCTGCTCACCGTCATGAAGGGCCTGCCCCTGGCCTACAACAAGGATATGCAGGAGGACAAGGAGCCGGTGTTCGACGCCATCGACACGGTGGAGATGTGCCTGCCCGTGTTCACCGCCATGCTGGACACCCTGACCGTGCTGCCCAATAACATGCGCCGGGCGGCCTCCGGCGGCTTCATCAACGCCACCGACTGCGCCGACTACCTGGTGAAGAAGGGCATGCCCTTCCGGGAGGCCTATATGATTGTGGGCCGGCTGGTGAACATGTGCATCAAGACCGGCGAGACCCTGGACACCCTGCCCCTGAAGGATTTCCGGGCCATCTCCGCGGCCTTTGACGAGGATGTGTACCACGCCCTGGAGCTCAAAACCTGCGTCAACGGCAGAAAGGCCTATGGCGGCCCTGCAAAGGAGGCCGTAGAGCAGCAGATTGCCAATATTCAGGCGTTTATCGAGGCGAGAGAAGCATGAAAGCCAATGTGTATATTGACGGCAGGGAGGGCACCACCGGCCTTCAGATCTACGACCGCCTGTCCGGCCGGGCGGACATCAATCTCCTGCTGATAGATGATGACAAGCGAAAAGACCTTACAGAGCGAAAGAAGTACCTCAACGGGGCGGATATCGTCTTTCTCTGCCTGCCCGACGCGGCGGCAGTGGAGGCGGTGGGGCTCATCGATAACCCCAATACCCGGGTGATTGACGCGTCCACCGCCCACCGTACGGCGGCGGGGTGGGTGTACGGCTTCCCCGAGCTGCTGGCGGGCCAGCGGCAGCGGATCAAGTTCGCCAGGCGGGTGGCCAACCCGGGCTGCCACGCCACCGGCTTCCTCAGCATCGCCGCCCCTCTGGTGGCCATGGATATCCTCCCCGCGGACTATCCCGTCACCTGCTTTTCCCTCACCGGCTACTCCGGCGGCGGGAAGAAGATGATCGCCGAGTACGAGGGAGACGGGAAGGCGGAAGCCCTTTACAGTCCGAGAATCTACGGCACAAGCCTCAACCACAAGCACCTGCCCGAGATGCAGGCCCTGTCCGGGCTGAAGCATCCGCCCGTGTTCAGTCCCATTGTGGACGACTACTATAAGGGAATGGCCACGGGGATTCAGCTCCACAACGCCCTGCTGAAGGGAAAGCCCACGGCCCAGGACATCTGCGAGCTGCTGGGCCGCTACTACGAGGACCGGGCCATGGTGCGGGTGGCCCCCTGGGGGAGCGAGACCGGCATGCTGGCGGCCAACGCCTTCTCCGGGTACGACAACCTGGAGATCTCCGTCACCGGCAACGGGGAGCAGACCCTGATAGTCTCCCGCTTTGACAACCTGGGCAAGGGGGCCAGCGGCGCGGCGGTGCAGAACATGAATCTGATGCTGGGGCTGGACGAAACCACCGGCCTTGCTGTAAAATAAAGGGACAGACCGGCGCGGATGCGCCGGCACCGAAAGGGAAGTGTGAACAATGAAGCAGATTTCCGGCGGCGTCACCGCGCCCATCGGCTTTACGGCGGGCGGCATCCGCTGCGGCGTGAAGAAGGGCCTGGCGGACGGCAATCAGCCTGTGATCTCCTCCATGACCGACTATCTCTCCGGCAAGAAGGACCTTGCCATGATTCTCTCGGAACAGGAGTGCACGGCGGCGGCGGTGTACACCATGAACCGGGTGAAGGCCGCGCCATTGTACGTCACCATGGAGCACCTGGAGGACGGCGTGGCCCGGGGGGTCATCGCCAACTCAGGCAACGCCAACGCCTGCGCCCCCGAGGGCCACGAGAACGCCAGGAAGATGTGCGAGGCGGCGGCGGAGGCCACCGGCCTCAAGCCCTCCGACTTTGTGGTGGCCTCCACCGGCGTCATCGGCCAGACCCTGAACATCGCCGCCATTGAGGCGGGGGTGCCTGTTCTGGCGGGACAGCTGAAAAAGGAGGGCGGCTCCGACGACGCGGCCCACGCCATCATGACCACCGACACGGAGAAGAAGGAGATCGCCGTCACCACCGTCATCGGCGGCAGGACCGTGACCATCGGCGCCATCGCCAAGGGCTCGGGCATGATCCACCCCAATATGGGCACCATGCTCTGCTTTGTCACCACAGACTGCGCCATCACCCACGAGCTGCTCCAGGACGCCCTCCACGAGATCGTGCCCCGCACCTTCAACCGGGTCACCGTGGACGGGGATACCTCCACCAACGACATGTGCGTGGTGCTGGCCAACGGCATGGCGGGCAACCCCCTCATCGAGTGGAAGGACGACAATTATACCCTCTTTGTCCAGGGCCTGCACCATGTCTGCGAGTCCCTGGCCAAGTGCATCGCCGGGGACGGCGAGGGCGCCACCCGCCTGGTGACCTGCCGGGTGTGGCAGGCCCGCAGCGAGGAGAGCGCCGAGCGCCTGGCCAAGGCGGTGGTGGGGTCCCCACTGGTGAAGGCGGCCATGTTCGGCGCCGACGCCAACTGGGGCCGGGTGCTGTGCGCCATGGGCTACTCCAAGGCCCCTTTCCGGCCTGAGTATGTGGACGTGAAGTTCGCCTCCGACCTGGGGGAGATCCTGGTGTGCCAGAAGGGCTCCGGGGTGGACTTCGACGAGGAGAAGGCCAAGAACATCCTCTCCCGGGACAGTGTGGTCATCGACGTGTGCCTCCACGAGGGGGAGCACGAGGCCTCCTGCTGGGGCTGCGACCTGACCTACGACTATGTGAAAATCAACGGGGATTACAGAACCTGAGGAGGTGCCCCCATGGAGGCGAAGGCAATGTCCGATTCCCACGTGGAGCGGGCCAAGGTTCTGGCCGAGGCCCTGCCCTATATTCAGAAGTACTACGGCAAGACCGTGGTGGTGAAGTACGGCGGAAACGCCATGATCTCCGACGAGCTGCGCCACGCGGTTATCTCCGACATCATCCTGCTCCACCTGGTGGGCATCCACGTGGTGGTGGTCCACGGCGGCGGGCCGGAGATCAGCGACATGCTGAAGAAGATCGGCAAGGAGTCCCGCTTTGTGGACGGCCTGCGGTACACCGACCGGGAGACCATGGACGTGGTCCAGCAGGTGCTCTGCGGCAAGGTAAACAAGAACCTGACCGCTATGATCAACCACATGGGGGGCCGCGCCATCGGCCTGTGCGGCCTGGACGCGGGGCTGTTCATGGCCCGGCAGCTGGATGAGAAGTACGGCCTGGTGGGGGAGATCACCCACGTCAACCCCGCCGTTGTGAACGACAGCCTGAACGACGGCTACATTCCGGTCATCTCCACGGTGGCCCAGGGGGAGGACGCCGAGACGGCCTACAACATCAATGCGGACACAGCCGCGGCCAAGCTGGCGGTGGCCCTCAACGCCGAAAAGCTCATCCTGCTCACCGACGTGCGGGGCCTCCTGCGGGACCCAAGCGACGAGGACACCCTTCTGCCCGTGGTGGAGCTGTCCCAGGTGCCCGGCCTGGTGAAGGACGGCGTCGTCACCGGCGGCATGATCCCCAAGGTGGACTGCTGCGTGGAGGCGGTGCGCTCCGGCGTCAGGAGCACCATTATTCTGGACGGGCGGATTCCCCACTCCATCCTCATCGAGCTGCTGAGCGACGAGGGCGTGGGTACTATGCTGCTTTAATCAAATAAAAGGCTCTGCCGCGCTGCGGCGGGCCCGCCAAGGGGGAGAGTCAAATGACCCATGAAGAGCTGAGACAATTGGACCGCCGGTATGTCATGCAGACCTACGGCCGCTTTGACGTGGACCTGGACCACGGCAGCGGCGCCACGCTGTACGACCTGGCGGGCCGGGAATACATCGACTTTTCCAGCGGCATCGGCGTCAACTCGGTGGGCTACGCCCACCCCAAATGGGTGAAGGCGGTGGCCGACCAGGCCGGCAAGCTGGCCCATATCTCCAATCTGTTCTACTCCCAGCCCTACGCCAAGCTGGCCGAGCAGCTCTGCCGCCGGGCGGGCATGGCGGACGTCTTTTTCGCCAACTCGGGCGCTGAGGCCAACGAGGGCATTATCAAGCTGGCCCGCAAGTACAGCTTTGACAAGTACGGCAAGGGCAGGGGCACCATCATCACCCTGAAGAACTCCTTCCACGGCCGCACCATCACCACCCTGACCGCCACCGGCCAGGAGGTGTTCCACAACTATTTCTTCCCCTTCATCGACGGCTTCCGGTACGCCGAGGCCAACAACATGGAGAGCGTGGCCGAGGTGGCGGGGCACGACGTGTGCGCCGTCATGCTGGAACTGGTCCAGGGTGAGGGCGGCGTGCTGCCCATGGACCAGGACTTTGTCCACGAGCTGGCGGTGCTCTGCGCCGAGCGGGACTGGCTGCTGCTGGTGGACGAGGTCCAGACCGGCGTGGGCCGGACGGGCACCCTCTTCGCCTTCCAGCAGTACGGCATCCTGCCCGACGCGGTGTCCTTCGCCAAGGGCATTGCCGGCGGCCTGCCCATGGGCGGCTTCATGGCGGGGGACAAGTGCCGGGACGTGCTGGGGCCGGGCACCCATGCCACCACCTTCGGCGGCAACCCCATCTGCGCCGCTGCGGCCCTGGCGGTGCTGGACATCCTGGACGAGGACACCCTGGCCCGGGTTAAGGAGAAGGGGAATTACCTCCGGGCCCGGATTGAGAAGATGGGCCTGGACTGCCTGGGCGCTACCCGGGGCCTGGGCATGATGATCGGCGTGGAGGTGGCTGGCGGACGCACCAATAAGGAGCTGGCCGCCAAACTGATTGACAACGGCCTGCTGGTGCTGACGGCGGGCAAGGCCCTGCGCCTGCTGCCGCCGCTGACCATCACCCGTGAGGAGATGGACAAGGGCCTGGAGATTATGGAAAAGACCCTCAAGGAACTGTAACGGAAGGAGTATCGGAACATGCAGAAGGACCTGCTCAAGCTGCTGGATCTGACCAAGGAGGACATCATCAAAATCCTCAACGTGGCCGACCAGATGAAGTACAACCAGAAGCACGGGCTGACCCACAACTACCTCCAGGGCAAGACCCTGGCCATGATCTTTGAGAAAAATTCCACCCGAACCCGCGTCTCCTTTGAGACCGGCATGTTCCAGCTGGGGGGCCACGCCCTGTTTCTCTCCGGCAAGGAGAGTCAGATCGGCCGGGGCGAGCCCATTGAGGATACCGCCCGGGTGCTCTCTCGGTACTGTGACGGCATCATGATCCGCACCTTCGGTCAGGACGAGGTGGAGACCCTGGCCAGGTACGCCTCCATCCCGGTCATCAACGGCCTGACCGACTTCGCCCACCCCTGCCAGGTGCTGGCCGACCTGATGACCATCCGGGAGCACAAGGCCCGGCTGGAGGGGCTGAAGCTGTGCTTCATCGGCGACGGCAACAACATGGCCAACTCCCTCATTGTGGGCGGCCTGAAGTGCGGCATGGACGTGTCGGTGGCCTGCCCCGAGGGGTATGACCCGGACCAGAAGGTGCTGGACTTCGCCAAGACCGTCACAGACAGCAAATTCCAGCTCTGCCGGACGCCGGAGGAGGCCGCCGTGGACGCCGACGTGATGATCACCGACGTGTGGGCCTCCATGGGCCAGGAGGGGGAGAAGGCCGCCCGGGAGAAGGCCTTTGCCGGCTTCCAGGTCAACGACGCCCTCATGGCTCTGGCCCACGAGGGCTGCATGGTGCAGCACTGCCTGCCCGCCCATCGGGGCGAGGAGATTACGGCAGAGGTCTTCGAGGCCCACGCCGGCGAGATCTTCGACGAGGCCGAGAACCGCCTCCACGCCCAGAAGGCGGTCATGTTCCTGCTCATGGGCGGCGAGCACGCCTGAGAGACGAAACAACAGCCCTGACACACGCAGGTGTCAGGGCTGTTGTTCATTTCAGGGAAAGTCTGTACACATCCAGGCCGTCTCTGTGTTCCACAAACGAGAACCGGTGTTTCAGCGCAATGTTCCCTGTGGCGGTCTGGGCGGGCAGACACTCGATGATTAGATTGTCCGTCTTGTCTCGTGCATCCTCAATGAGGCACTGCGTCAGCTCGCTGGCATAGCCCATGCCCCAATGGCGCTTATGCAGGACCCAGCCGATTTCATAGGAGCCGGCATCGTAGGGATGGTAAATGACATACCCGATAAACGCCTGATGGAAGTCCTCTACTGCATAGATCTGCGGCGGATCTGCCATCCCGCACCGGCGCAGAAACGCTTCGGCCGCTTCTCTTGTGTATGGCGCTTCCAGGTATTTCATCACTTCTTCATCAGACAGCAGATTAAATAAGTCGTCCAAATCGTCTGCCTGAAACCTCCGAATTTGCAGCCGTGCCGTATGCATAGTGCTTCTCCGTAATTATAAATTCAATCTCTCAAGGACAAAAGCAGCGGCGGCCAGGCAAATGCCCGGCTGCCGCAGTGCCTTTTATAATTATTTGCTGCGGATAAAGAGAATGCCCAGGGTGTTGGGGCCGCAGTGGGTGGACACGGTGCAGCCCGCCCTGGTCTCCAGAATCTCCTTAAAGGGGGCGTACTTGGCGATGGCGGCCCGCACCTGGTCCACGGTGTCCTGAGGCGCGGTGGAGTATGTAATGAAAATCCGGTCGGTCTCCAGATCGGTCCGGCCCTGGAGCCGGTCCCTCACGTAGTCCAGCACGCACTTTTCAAAGGTACCCCGGTATTTCTTGGCCACGCCCATCTTGCCGTCCTTCACCTCGATGCAGGGCTTGAGCCGGAGCAGGTTGGCCCCCAGCATGGCCACGGCGGAGCACCGGCCGCCCTTTACCATGTAGTCCAGACGGTTGAGGATGAAGCTGGCCTCCACCCGGCCGGTCAGGTCTTTCAGATAGGAGATAATTTCCTCGGGGGCCATGCCGGTCTCGGCGGCCAGGGCGGCCTCGATGACCACCAGCCCGTGGCCGGTGGAGAGATTGCGGGAGTCCACCACGTAGACGTTGTCAAACTCCTCGGCCGCGATGCAGGCGTTCTGATGGCAGGAGGAGAACTCGGCGCTGATGTTGATGTGAATGACCGCGTCGTGGACAGGGGAGAGGCGGGCGAACACATCCCGGTACTCGCCCACGCTGACCGCGGTGGTGGAGGTGATGTCTCCGCCTGCATCCACATGGCGGAAGATATCGCCGGGGGTGATCTCCAGCCCGTCCCGGTAGGGCTTACCATCCTTGACGATGGTAAGCGGGACGATTTCAACCTGATAGCGGCTGATCAGCTCGGGAGAGAGGTCGCAGGTGCTGTCGGACGTAATTTTAATGGACATAACGGCTCCTTTCCAGCGGCGAGGGAACAAAGATGCGCTGTCAAATCAAGAGTAACAGGCCGGACAGCCGGAAAATCCGGTGTAAAGCAGTTGAATCCGCTGTCTTTATTTTAGCCGTCAAAAAATGGATTGTCAATCCGGCGGGGGGAGCGGGAGAGACAAATTAAGAACAAATTGAAAAATCTTACTTCACCCCCTATGCAAACGAGAAAAGTTATATTAAAATAAAGTGAATTACAATGCTCCCCTGCGGGGAAATAAATATGGAAACGAAAGGGTCGAGTTTATGACGGAACCTCAGTATAAGCGAGTGCTCATCAAGATCAGCGGCGAGGCACTGGCGGGAGAGGCCTCCCGGGGCCTTAACTTTGACGTGATCAACAGCGTGTGCAGCGTCATCAAAAAGTGCAGCGACGCGGGCGTCCAGGTGGGCGTGGTCGTGGGCGGAGGCAACTTCTGGCGCGGCGTGAAGGACGGCGGCGGAAAGATGGAGCGGACCCGTGCCGACCATATGGGCATGCTGGCCACCACGCTCAACTGTCTGGCTCTGGCCGACGTGCTGGAACAGATGGAGGTGGAGGTCCGGGTGCAGACCGCCATTGAGATGCGCTCCATTGCCGAGCCCTATATCCGCTCCCGCGCCATCCGTCACCTGGAGAAGGGCCGGGTGGTTATCTTCGGCTGCGGCACCGGCAATCCCTTCTTCTCCACCGACACCGCCGCGGTGCTCCGGGCCGCCGAGATTGACGCCGACGCCATCCTGCTGGCCAAGAACATCGACGGCGTCTACTCCGCTGACCCCAACAAGGATCCCACCGCCGTGAAGTACGACTCCATCACCTATGATGAGATCCTGGCCCGCCACCTGCAGGTGATGGACTCCACCGCCACCTCTCTCTCCATGGATAACAAGATCCCTGTTATTCTCTTCGCCCTCAAAGACCCGGAGAACATCTACCGGGTGGTTATGGGAGAAAAAATCGGAACAATTGTCAAGGAGGCACAGTGAGATGAACGAAGCCAACAAGGAATTTGACGCAAAGATGCAGAAGACGGTGGACGTGGTGAAGAGCGACTTTGCCAGCGTCCGCGCCGGCCGCGCCAATGCCGCCGTACTGGACAAGATCACTGTGGACTATTACGGCGTGCCCACTCCCCTCAACCAGGTGGGCGGCATCTCCTCCCCCGATCCCCGCAGCCTGGTCATCCAGCCCTGGGACGCCAAGCTGCTCAAGGCCATTGAGAAGGCCATCCAGACCTCCGATCTGGGCATCAATCCCCAGAACGACGGCCGGGTGATCCGCCTGAACTTCCCCCAGCTCACCGAGGAGCGCCGTAAGGAGCTGACCAAGCAGGTCCGCAAGTACGCCGAGGCGGGCAAAGTGGCCATCCGCAACATCCGCCGGGACGCCATGGATAAATTCAAGTCCATGGAGAAGAAGTCCGAGATTACCGAGGACGACCGGAAGGAACTGGAGAAGGAGCTCCAGGATCTGACCGACAAGCGCTGCAAGCAGATTGACGAGCTGACCGAAAAGAAAGAGGCCGAGCTGATGGCCGTGTAACGGCCTTCCCGGCCCAGTGAACGCATACGCACGGGGCCGGCCCGCCCGGGCCTGTGCCGCAGATTGCCACGCCAGCATGTCGTGGGCGCGCTCCGGCGCCGCCGGAGAAGAGTCCGCGTCCGTGCCGGCGTGGCAATCCGCGTCTCCTGTCTCTGCGCCAGTTCATGGATAAAAGGATAGAGGATATCATGCCATTTTTTAAGCCAAAGGAAGACACCGCAGCTCTGGTGGACTTCGACCATCTGCCCCGGCATGTGGCCATCATTATGGACGGCAACGGCCGCTGGGCCAGGAAGCGGGGCCTGCCCCGCACGGCGGGCCACGCCGCCGGTGCGGAAAACTTCCGCACCATCGCAACCTATTGCAAGGAGATCGGCCTGGAGTACCTGACGGTTTACGCCTTTTCCACTGAAAATTGGAAGCGCCCCGCCGAAGAGGTCTCCGCCATCATGGGCCTGCTGAAGAAGTACCTGCTGGAGGCCATCAGCAAGATGGAACGGGACCGGGTCAAGATGTGCTTTTTCGGCGACCTGTCCCCGCTGCCCCAGGAGCTCCAGGATTTATGTGAGCAGACCCGGGAGATCTCCAGACACTATGAGGGCGTGCAGGTCAATATCTGCCTGAATTACGGCGGGCGGGATGAGCTGGTGCGGGCGGCCAAAGCCTTCGCGCTGGACTGCGCCGCCGGAAAGGCTGATCCCAACCATCTGACGGAAGCCCGGTTCGGCAATTATCTCTTTTCCGCCGGGGTGCCGGACCCGGATCTGGTTATCCGGCCCAGTGGGGAGAAGCGAATCTCCAATTTCCTGCTTTGGCAGTCGGCCTATGCGGAATACTATTTTACAGACGTGCTCTGGCCGGACTTCAATCGAGACGAGCTCCACCGGGCGCTGGCCGCCTACCAGCACCGCCAGAGGAGATTCGGAGGTGTCATCAATGGTTAAGCGAATTGCGGTGGCGGTGGTGTGTATCCCGCTCCTGTTTGTGGTGTTCTTTGTGCTCCCTGAGATCTTTATCCCCATTATGATCTCCGCCCTGTCCATGGTGGCCCTCCACGAGGTCCTGTGGTCCACGGGCTTTGTGAAGAACGCCTGGATTTCTGGGCTGTCCATCGCGCTGTCCGGCGTGGTGCCCTTCTGGGTGTACATCGGACAGGGCATGCGCTCGGCGCTGTGCGGCATTTTCATCTATTTCGTCTGCATCTTCGTGGTGGCCATCTCCAGCCACTACACGGTGACCCTGGAGAAGATGGGCGGTTCCTTCTTTTTTGCCATGCTCATCCCCTATTTCCTGTCCACCTTTGTGCGGATCGATCAGATGCCCCTGGCGGACTACCTGATTCTCCTGCCCCTGGTGGCGGCCTTCACCAGCGACGCCTTCGCCCTCTTCGCGGGCATGGCCTTCGGCAGGCACAAGCTGGCCCCCGAGCTCTCCCCCAAAAAGACGGTGGAGGGCGCTGTGGGCGGCCTGGTGGGCGCGGTCATCTGCTGCCTGATCTACGGCGCGGTGATGCAGTTTGGGTTCCAGCTGAAGGTGAACTACCTCTTCCTGGCCATCTATGGCCTGCTGGGCAGCCTGGTGTCCCAGCTGGGAGACCTGTCCTTCTCCTATATCAAGCGGCAGTACGGCCTGAAGGATTTCGGCAACATCTTCCCCGGCCACGGCGGCGTATTGGACCGGTTTGACAGCGTTATCTTCTGCGCCCCTCTGATTGAGATTCTCATCTACTGGATGCCCGCCCTCAGCGTGTAACAGCCAGCAGGGAAGAACGGATAAGGAGTGGATTGCGGATATGAGAAGAATTTCTCTCCTGGGCTCCACCGGCTCCATCGGCCGGCAGTCCCTGGACGTGATCTCCGCCTGCGGCATGACCGTGGCGGCCCTGACCGCCAACCGGGATGCAGCCCGGATGGAGGAGCAGGCCCGGCGGTTCAAACCCGAGCTGGCGGTGATGATGGACCAGGCCGCGGCCGCCGATCTGCGGGTGCGGCTGGCGGACACGGACACCCGGGTGGCCTCCGGCCCTGAAGGGCTGGAGGAGGCCGCCGCCCTGCCCTCCGCCGATACGGTGATCACCGCAGTGGTGGGCATGGTGGGGCTGAAGCCTACCCTGGCGGCCATCGCTCAGGGCAAGCGCATTGCCCTGGCCAACAAGGAGACCCTGGTCTGCGGCGGCGAGCTAGTGATGTCGGAGGCGGAGCGCTGCGGCGCGGAGATTGTCCCCGTGGACTCGGAGCACTCCGCCCTGTTTCAGTCCCTTCAGGGCTGCCGGGACAGGGGAGAGGTCCGCAGGCTGATTCTCACCGCCTCGGGCGGCCCCTTCTTCGGGTATACCCGGGAGCAGCTGGAGCACGTCACCCTGGACCAGGCCCTCAGGCACCCAAACTGGTCCATGGGCGCCAAGATTACCGTGGACTCCGCCACCCTGATGAACAAGGGCCTGGAGTTTATCGAGGCCATGCGGCTCTATCACATGCCGCCGGAGAAAATTTCCGTAGTGGTTCACCGGGAGAGTATAGTTCACTCCCTGGTGGAATACTGTGATAATGCCATGATCGCCCAGCTGGGCAGCGCGGATATGCGCCTGCCCATTCAGTACGCCCTCACCTGGCCCGCCCGGACGCAGGCGGTGGCAAAGCCCCTGGACCTGCTGGCCTGCCCGCCCCTCCACTTCGCGCCGCCGGACATGGAGGCCTTCCCCTGCCTGGGGCTGGCCATCGGCGCGGCCCGGACGGGCGGCACCGCAACCGCAGTGCTCAACGGCGCCAACGAGGCGGCGGTAGGGCTGTTCCTGGAGCGGAAGATTGGATTTATGGACATTCCCCGCCTGGTGGAGCGGGCCCTCAGCCAGGTGGCCCCGGTGTACGGCGGGGGGCTGGCCGAGATTCTCTCCGCCGACAGAGCGGCCCGGGACGCGGTGCTGTCCGCCCAGGGAACCCAACGCTAGGAGAAACATTTTATGATCATCGTCTATATCCTCATCGCGATTTTGATGTTCGGGCTGCTCATCGCGGTCCATGAGTTCGGCCACTTCGCCGCGGCCAAGGCCGTGGGCGTGAAGGTCAACGAGTTCGCCATCGGCATGGGCCCCCGCATCTTCCACCGGCAGAAGGGGGAGACCGAGTATACCATCCGTCTCTTTCCCATCGGCGGCTTCTGCGCCATGGAGGGGGAGGAGGAGGACTCGGGGGACCCCCGGGCCTTTGGCAACAAGCCCACCTGGCAGCGGCTGATTGTACTGGCCGCCGGGGCGTTCATGAATTTTGTCAGCGGTGTGCTGATTTTCGTCGTCCTATTTGCGGGCACCACCAGCTATATCAGCCCGGTCATCGCCGGCTTTATGGACGGCTTTGCCGCCCAGGGCGAGGACGGCCTGATGGCGGGGGACCGGATTGTGGAGGTGGACGGCCATGACATCTATCTCCAGGAGGACATCAGCCTGTTTTTTAACCGCGCCGGCGAGGTGATGGACATCACCGTGGTGCGGGACGGAGAGCGGGTAGAGCTGGAGGACCTGTCCATGCCCTGGCTGGCCATGGTGGACGAAAACGGCAGCCCGGTGCTGGATGAGAACGGCAACCAGGTCCTCAAGCGGGGCGTCAATTTTACGATTCAGGAAGCCAATGCATTTGACCGGCTGCGGCTGGCCTGGTATAATTCCATTGATACCATCCGCCTGGTCTGGGTCAGCCTGGGCGACCTGGTCACCGGCGCGGTGGGCATCCGGGACATGTCCGGCGCGGTGGGCATTGTGACCATGATGAGCGACGTGGGAACCCAGGCCCAGGAGGCCGCCCAGTCCACCGGGCAGAACTGGGTGGCGGCTGTGGCCAGCAGCATCGCTTATTTTGTGGCCTTCATCGCTATCAACCTGGCGGTGATGAACCTGCTGCCCATTCCCGCCCTGGACGGGGGACAGATTCTGTTCCTCATTGTGGATAAAATTTACAGCCTCTTTTCCAGGCGGCATATTCCCCAGAAGTATCTGGGCTATATCAACGCGGCCGGCTTCATCTTCCTCATGGGTCTGATGATTCTGGTGGCCTGCTCCGATGTGCTCAAGCTGTTCGGAAAATAAAAGGGGAGACACCAGTCTCCCAACAGGCACCTCTTCTCCTGTACGGGAGGGGAGGTGCCTGTCCCTAGGGCCTGTTTGAATATTGTCAACAGGCCCAATTGGCGGACCTTTTGACCGCTGGACGGCCCAATTTTTCCTTGAAATCCGTCGGGATCCCGCAAAAAAATTGCTTGCCAGCGGCCAAAATTCCTCGCCACTGCGCACATTGCCAATATTCAAACAAGCCCTAGACATATGGCGAACGGGGGAGATACCTATGACAAAGCAGATTCTGGTGGGCGGCGTGGCCGTGGGCGGCGGCGCGCCGGTGACCATCCAGTCCATGTGCAATACCCGCACCGACGACGTGGCGGCCACGGTGGAGCAGATTCTCCGCCTGGAGGCCGCGGGCTGCCAGATTATCCGGGTGGCAGTGCCTGACATGGCGGCAGCCCGGGCGGTGGGCGCCATCCGGGAGCGGATTCACATCCCCCTGGTGGTGGACATCCACTTTGACTACAAGCTGGCGCTGGAATGCGTGGCCGCCGGGTGCGACGCGGTGCGCATTAACCCCGGCAACATCGGCGGGGAGGACCGGGTGAAGGCCGTGGCCAATGCCTGTAAAGCAAAAGGACTTCCCATCCGCATCGGCGTCAACGGCGGCTCCCTGGAGAAGCCTCTGCTGGCCAAATACGGCGGCGTCACCGCCGAGGCCCTGGTGGAATCCGCCTTCGGCCACATCGCCCTGCTGAACCGGTATGACTTTGACGATATCTGCATCTCTCTCAAGTCCTCCAGTGTGCCCATCACCATGGCGGCCTACCGGCTGATGAGTGAGAAAAGTGATTATCCTTTACACCTTGGCGTCACCGAGACGGGCACGCCCAGAATGGGCGTACTGAAATCGGCGGTGGGCATCGGCGGCCTGCTGGCCATGGGCATCGGCGACACCATCCGGGTGTCCCTGTCAGCCGACCCCATTGAAGAGGTGTATGCCGCCCGGGATATCCTGAAGGTGTCCGGCGTGCGGAAGGAGGGCCCGGAGCTCATCTCCTGCCCCACCTGCGGCCGCACCCGCATCGACCTCATCGGCCTGGCCCAGCAGGTGGAGGAGCGGCTCCAGGCTGTGACCAAGCCCGTCACCGTGGCGGTGATGGGGTGCGTGGTCAACGGCCCCGGCGAGGCCGCCGCCGCCGATGTGGGCATCGCCGGGGGAGACGGCGTGGGCCTGCTGTTCCGCCGGGGGGAGATTGTGAAGAAGGTGCCCCAGGAGCAGCTGGTGGACGAGCTGTTCCAGATGATTGACGAGCTGTAAAGAGAGCGGACCGCAGGGCGTTTTCCCTGGTCCGGAGCGAAACCGTGTGTGGGAGCGTTGGTGCCATGCCTGAGCAAAAGATACCCTTTTTAACATTGTTTTCCGCCTGGCAGCCGGAGGAGGAGCTGGCAGCCCTGGCCGCCGGGTGCACCGTCACCGGGGCGGTCATTGACCGGGCCGCCCGGTCCATCTCCGCCCGGGTGGAGTGCCCGTCCCTGCCCGCCGACGACCTGCGCCGGCGGTGGGAGCGCTCCCTGGCCGACACCTATCGGGCGGGCCGGGTGGTGCTGGAGCTGCTGCGTCCGCAGAGCGAGGCGCCTGCCGCGGCGGAGCATCGGCCGGAGCCTGTCCCAGAGCCTCCCGTGGAGCAGGCGTCTCCCGCTGCGGAGCCGTCGTCCCCGCCCCGGGAGCCCGCCCAGCAGGAGACCGGGGCCGAGGCGGCCTTCCGCCGCACTGAGGAGATCCGCCGGCAGGCCCTCCAGAAGCTGAAGGTATGCCGCCCTGCTGCAAAAAAGCAGGACAGCAAAAAGGGAGGCGGCAAGCTCATTTTCGGCCGCCGGGAGATCAAGGGCGAGGCCACGGCCATGAAGGATCTGAACCTGGACATGGGCACCGTCACCGTCAAGGGCGATGTCTTTGCCGTGGAGCACAAGGAGCTGAAGAAGCGGGGCGCCTGGGTCATCGGCTTTGACATGACCGACTACACCGGCTCCATCCATATCAATAAGTTTTGTCCCGGCGACGAGGGCAAGCCCATTGTGGACAGCGTGAAGGAGGGTATGCACCTTCTGGTCCAGGGCAAGCTGACGGTGGACCGGTTCTCCGGCGAGATGGTGCTGGAGCCCTACGCCGTCATGGAGGGGAAGAAGGAGACCAAGCAGGACAACGCCCCGGAGAAGCGGGTGGAGCTCCATCTCCACACCACCATGTCCTCCATGGACGCCCTGACCCCTGCCAAAGCGGTGGTCAAGCGGGCGGAGAGCTGGGGCCACCGGGCCATCGCCATCACCGACCACGGCGTGGCCCAGGCCTTCCCGGACGCCTGGCACGCCGCCAAGAACATCAAGGTGCTCTACGGCGTGGAGGCCTATTACATCAACGACGTGGACGATCGTGTGGTGGTCCACGGGGAGCAGGAGCAGGACTTCACCGGTGAGGTGGTCTGCTTCGACATCGAGACCACCGGTCTGGACAACCGGCGGGACGTGATCATCGAGATCGGCGCGGTCATCCTGCGCAACGGCGAGATCGCCGAGACCTTCGATACCTTTGTCTCGCCCGGCCGTCCTCTGAGCCGGGAGATCGTGGAGCTGACCAGCATCACCGACAAGATGCTGGAGGGAGCGCCCTCTCAGGAGGAGGCCATCCGGGCCTTCCTGGAGTTCGCTGGGGACCGCCCCCTGGCTGCCCACAACGCCGAGTTCGACATGGGATTCATCGCTGAGGGCTGCCGCCGATACGGCATTCCCTTTGAAAAGACCTCCATCGACACCCTGATCCTGGCCCAGAACCTGTTGCCCGACCTGGGCAAGTACAAGCTGGACATTGTGGCGGAGCACCTGCGGCTGCCGCCCTTCAAGCACCACCGGGCCGACGCGGACGCCGGCATGGTGGCCTACATGCTGGTGCCCTTCTTCAGGATGCTCCAGGACTTGGGTATCCACACCCTCCAGTCCATCAACCCGGAGATGACCCGCCTGCGGGTCAAGGGCAAGGCCCGCCGCCAGCCCAAGCACCTGATTGTGCTGGCCAAGAACAACATGGGCCTGCGGAACCTGTATACCCTCATCTCCAAGGCCCACCTGGAGCACTTCAAGCGGTACCCCATCATGCCAAAGAGCCTCATCAACCAGCACCGGGAGGGCCTGATTCTGGGTTCCGCCTGTGAGGCGGGCGAGCTCTTTGAGGCTGTGGTCAAGCACAAGGACTTCAACGAGCTCAAGCGCATCGCCTCCTGGTACGACTTCCTGGAGATTCAGCCCCTGTGCAACAACGCCTTCATGCTCCGCAAGGGCATGGTCCAGAGCGAGGAGGAGCTGCGGGACTTCAACCGTACCATCGTGGCCCTGGGCAAGGCCCTGGACAAGCCTGTGTGCGCCACCGGCGACGTCCACTTCCTGGACCCGGAGGACGAGATTTACCGCCATATCCTGCTGGACACCAAGGGCTTTGAGGACTGCGACGCGCCGCTGCCCCTGTACTTCAAGACCACCGAGGAGATGCTGGAGGAGTTCTCCTACCTGGGCAAGGAGGACTGCTACAACGTGGTGGTCCGCAATACCAACCTGGTGGCCGACTGGTGCGACCGCATCAACCCTCTGCCTAAGGGGCTGTTCGCCCCCAAGCTGGAGGACTCCGCCGGGGAGCTGTCCCGGCTGGTGTGGGGGAAGGCCAAGTCCCTCTACGGCGAAGAGGTGCCCCAGATTGTGTCCGACCGTATCAACGCCGAGCTGGGAGACATTCTGAAGCGGCACTACGATGTGATCTACATGTCCGCCCAGAAGCTGGTGCAGAACTCTCTGGAGCACGGCTATCTGGTGGGCTCCCGCGGCAGCGTGGGTTCCTCTCTGGTGGCCTTCATGTCGGGCATCACGGAGGTAAACTCCCTGCCGCCCCACTACCGCTGTCCCAACTGCAAGCACTCCGACTTTGAAATCGCCAAGGAGCTGGGAGCTGGCTGCGGCGCAGACATGCCCGACGCGGTGTGTCCGGTCTGCGGCGCCCAGTATGCCAAGGACGGCTTCAACATCCCCTTCGAGACCTTCCTGGGCTTCGGCGGCGACAAGGTGCCCGATATCGACCTGAACTTCTCGGGCGAGTACCAGGCCAAAGCCCACCGGTATACCTTCGAGCTCTTCGGTGAGACCCACGTGTTCCGGGCCGGCACTATCGGCACGGTGGCGGAGAAGACCGCCTTCGGCTACGTGAAGAAGTACCTGGAGAAGCGGGGCATCCACGTGCCTCGTGCGGAGGAGAACCGGCTGGCCCACGGCTGTACCGGCGTCAAGCGTACCACCGGCCAGCACCCCGGCGGCATGGTGGTCATCCCCCAGAACCGGGAGATCTACGATTTCTGCCCGGTCCAGCACCCCGCCGACGACCCCAATACCGACATTGTCACCACCCATTTCGAATATCACTCCATGGAGTCCAACCTGCTGAAGCTGGACATGCTGGGACACGATGATCCCACCATGATCCGCATGCTGGAGGACCTGACCGGCGTCAACGCCCGGACAGACATCCCCCTGGACGACAAGAAGACCATGTCCCTCTTCACCTCCTCGGAGGAGCTGGGATTTGTGGACGACCCGGTGCTGGGCCCCACCGGCGCGGTGGCCATCCCCGAGTTCGGTACCTCCTTTGTCCGGGGCATGCTGGAGGACACCAGCCCCAGCGAGTTTGATATTCTGATCCGTCTGTCCGGCTTCTCCCACGGCACCGACGTGTGGCTGGGCAACGCCAAGGACCTCATCGTCAACCAGGGTATCCCGGTCGGACAGGCCATCGGCTGCCGCGATGATATCATGCTCTTCCTTATCTCCTGCGGCATGCCGGAGAAGCGTTCCTTTAAGATCATGGAGTCGGTCCGAAAGGGAAGAGGCCTGCCTGAGGGCGCGGAGGACGAGATGAAGGCCGCCGGCGTGCCCGACTGGTACATCGGCTCCTGTAAGAAGATCAAATACCTGTTCCCCAAGGCCCACGCCGTGGCCTACGTGATGATGGCCTTCCGCATTGCCTGGTTCAAGGTCCACCGGCCTCTGGCCTTCTACGCGGCCTATTTCTCCATCCGGGCCAAGGCCTTTGACGAGACCTACATGTGCCGTGGCATGGACGTGGTGAAGGCCAAGATGAAGGAGATCAAGGCCAAGGACAAGGAGGCCACCGCCGTGGAGCAGGACATGCTCACCACCCTGGAAGTGTGCTACGAGTTCTATCTCCGCGGCTTCACCTTTGAGCATGTGGACCTGTACAAGTCCCACGCCATCAACTTTATCTTCAGCAAGACCAACGACAAGGCGCTGATTCCGCCCTTTTCGGCCATTCCCGGCCTGGGCGAGACGGCTGCCTGGTCCATCATGGAACAGCGGGAGGGCAAGGAGTTCATCTCGGTAGAGGAGTTCTCCGCCGCCTGCCCCAAGGTGTCCAAAACCCATATCGAGCTGCTCAAAGCCGCCGGCGCCATGGATGGAATGCCGGATACCAGCCAGATGACTCTGTTCTGAGGCGGTGTTTTCTCTGTGGCTGCGCAGGTGACCGGAGTGCTCCGGCCGCCTGCGCAGCTCTGTTTTTTTCCGGGCGGGCAGCTCTGGAACGGTCGGAGTGAACTGGTAAAAAATTGTTGACTTTAGTATGGTAATGTGCTACTATGAAAAAGTAAAAATCGGGCATAGGAGGCATTTAGGGTGAATTACACGGTACATACCCCCGAGGGTACCCGGGACCGGCTCTTTGCCGAGTGCCGGGAGCGGCGCCAGGTCCAGCGGGCGCTGACGGCGCTCTTCCGCCGCCGAAGCTATGCGGAGATTATCACCCCCGAGGTGGAGTTTTACGACCTCTTCCTCCAGTCGGGCAACCCGATGCCCCAGGAGGCCATGCTGAAGATCATTGACCGCTCCGGCAAGATTATGGTCATGCGGCCCGACTGCACCACCCCCATCGCCCGGGTGGCGGCCACCAAGCTGCGCACCGTACCCCTGCCCCAGCGGCTCTACTATGACCAGACCGTGTTCCGCTCCGGGGACGCGCACCGGGGCGGCAGCAGTGAGATTGCCCAGTGCGGTGTGGAGCTCATCGGCGCGGCGGGGAAGAAGGCCGACCTGGAGATGGTGGCCCTGGCCGTGGACGCGCTGAAGGCCGCCGGCCTGGAGCGCTTCCATGTGGAGCTGGGCCACGTGGGCTTCTTCCGGGAGCTGACCGCCCGGGTGGATATGCCCGCGGCGGCAGCGGAGCAGATGCGCTCCCTCATCGAGGGCAAGAACTTCGCCGCCCTCAACGATTTGCTGGAGCCCTACGCCGGACAGCCCGCCGTCCGTCCCCTCCGCCGCCTGCCCTATCTCTTCGGAGGGGCCGAGGTGCTGGACGAGGCGGAGAATCTCTCCGGCGGCAGCGACGCCCTGGACTATCTGCGGGATCTGTACAGTGAGCTGAAGACCGCGGGCTACGGGGACCACATCCGTTTTGACCTGGGTCTGGTCCATCAGATTGACTACTACACCGGCGTGGTCTTCCGGGGCTACGTGGAGGGGGCGGGGGACGCCGTCCTCTCCGGCGGACGGTACGACAAGCTGGTGGGCGCCTTCGGGCGGCCCGCCCAGGCCACCGGATTTGCCGTGGACGTGGACGCGGTGGCGGCCTGTCTGCCTGCTGTGTCTCCCGCCGGGCTGGAGATGCTGATTCACTACGGCGATGGAGAGTTGGCCAGAGCCCTGGCGGTGCTGGATGTCCGGGAGCCCGGCTCCTGTGAGCTGTCCCCCTGCCGTGCCCTGGAGTCCACCCTCAGCCTGGCCCGGGAGAAGGGGGCGTCTGTGGTGCTGGTGCTGGAAAACGGCGGAGAGAGGCTGGTGGAGGTATGAGTCAGAATCTGAGAATCGCCCTGACCAAGGGCCGCCTGCAGGACAAGGCCGTGTCCCTCTTTGAGGCCATGGGGTTGGATTGCACCCCCATCAAGAACCCGGGCCGCCGACTCATCCACACCATCCCCAACTATCCGCTGGACGGGGTGCTGGCCAAGGCGCCCGACGTCATCACCTATGTGGAGCACGGTGTCTGCGACCTGGGTATCGCCGGAAAGGATACCATTCTGGAGCAGGGCGGCGCCTTCTACGAGGTGCTGGACCTGGGCTTCGGCAAGTGCCGCTTCGCCCTGGCGGTGAAAGAGGGCAGCGACTTCTACGGCACCTACAAGACCCGGCGCATCGCCAGCAAATACCCCAACGTGGCCCGGGCCTTCTTCGCCAAAAAGGGTATGGACGTGGACATCATCAAAATTGAGGGCAGCGTGGAGCTGGCCCCCATCCTGGGCCTGGCCGACGCCATCGTGGATATTGTGGAGACGGGCGCTACGCTGAAGGAGAACGGCCTGGTGCCCATCGAGACCGTGGCGCCGGTGAGCGCCCGGCTGATTGTCAACACAGCCAGCATGAAGCTCCGCAAGGCGGAGATTCAGGATTTTATCGCCAGATGTGAGCGGGAATTGGAGAAGAAGTCATGCTAGAGATCATCCGTGCCGACGGAACGGCGGAGAAGAACAGAATTGCCGCCATGCGGGCCAGAGCGGCCCAGGTGAGCGCGAACGTGGACCGCGCGGTGGCTGATATCCTGAACGATGTAAGGGAAAATGGCTTTGCAGCAGTCAAGGAGTACTCTCTCCGGTTTGACAAGGCGGAGCCCCGGGAAATTTCCAGGGCGGAGCTGGACGCGGCCTACGCCGCCTGCCCGGCCGGACTGATTGCCGCCATGGAGCGGTCCGCCGCCAACATCCGGGACTACAACGAGCACCTGCTCTCCCGCACCATGGAGTGGCGCTCGCCCGACGGCGGCGTGGTGGGCCGGGTGGTCCGGGGCCTGACTAGGGTGGGCATCTACGTGCCCGGCGGCACGGCGGCCTATCCCTCCTCGGTGCTGATGAATGCGGTGCCCGCCAGGGTGGCGGGGGTGGAGGAGATCGTAATGGTCACGCCCCCCACCGAGAACCTGAACAGCGCCGTGCTGGCCGCGGCAAAAATCGCCGGAGTGGACCGCTGTCTCGCCGTGGGCGGGGCCCAGGCGGTGGCGGCTCTGACCTATGGGGCCGGGTTTATCCCCCGGGTGGATAAGCTGGTGGGGCCGGGCAACGCCTTCGTGGCGGCGGCCAAGCGGATGGCCTATGGAACGCTGGACATTGATATGGTGGCCGGCCCCTCCGAGGTGCTGGTCATTGCCGACGGCAGCGCCAAACCGGCGTATGTGGCCGCCGACCTGCTCAGCCAGGCCGAGCACGACAGGCTGGCCTCCGCCGTGCTGCTGACCACCAGCATGGAGCTGGCCCAGGCGGTTGACAGGGAAATTATCCGCCAGACCGGGTATCTGAGCCGCAGCGAGATTATGGAGGCCTCCCTCCGGGACTTCGGCTGCGCCATTGTCTGCGACACCCTGGACGGCTGCGCCGCTCTGGCCAACGAGATCGCCCCGGAGCACCTGGAGATTGTCACCGAGGACCCCCGGGCCCTGCTGCCCGCCATCCGCAACGCCGGCGCGGTGTTCCTGGGGGCCTGGTCCCCGGAGCCCCTGGGGGACTATATGGCCGGGCCGGATCACGTGCTGCCCACCAGCGGCACCGCCCGCTTCTTCTCGCCCCTGAGCGTGGACAGCTTCCTCAAAACCATGAGCGTCATCTCCTATGAAAAGGAGCAGCTGGCGCCGGTCAAGGACCAGATCATCGCTCTGGCCGAGGCGGAGCGGCTCACCGCTCACGCCAACGCCATCCGGGTGCGCTTTGAAGAGGCACCGTCCAAGGAGGGATTTTGATGGAGACCCATGTGTACAAGGCGGGAGACGCCCCCATTCGGGCCTATACCATTGCGCGCAAGACCAAGGAGACTCAGATCCGCGTGGACCTCTGTTTGGACGGGGGAGAGGTGAAGGTGTCCACCGGCATCGGCTTTTTTGACCATATGCTCCACGCCCTGGCCTTCTACGCCGGGTTTGGCCTGGAGCTGGAGGCAAAAGGCGACCTGGAGGTGGACGGCCACCACACCGTGGAGGACACCGGCATTGTCCTGGGTCAGGCCTTCCGGCAGGCCCTCGGCAGCCGGAAGGGTATCCGCCGCTTTGCCAGCGCCTATGTGCCCATGGACGAGGCCCTGGCCTTCACCGCGCTGGACATCTCCAACCGGCCTTTCCTGGTCTACGAGGCGGAGATGCCCCAGGAGCGGATGGGGGAGTATGATGCCTGCCTCACCGAGGAGTTCATGCGGGCCTTTGCGGTCAACGGAGGGCTGACCCTCCACATGAAGGCCCTCTACGGCCGGAATTCCCACCATATTACTGAGGCCCTTTTCAAGTCCCTTGGCCTGGCCCTGAAGGACGCGGTGAAGATAGAGGGGAGCGGTGTCACCTCCACCAAGGGGGTGCTGTAATGGGCTATACCGCAATCGTGGACTACGGCGTGGGCAATCTGAAGAGCATCGCCAACGCCATGGACTATCTGGGCCTGCCCACCCAGGTCACCGACGACGCCGGAGCCCTGGAGCGGGCCGACGCCATTATCCTGCCCGGCGTGGGAGCCTTCCCCGACGCGGCGGAGCGGCTGCGCCGGTCCGGTCTGGACAGGGTGGTGATAGCTCAGGCGGAGCAAAAGCCCATTCTGGGCATCTGCCTGGGGATGCAGCTGCTCTTCGACGAGGGGGAAGAGGTACGGGGCTGTAAAGGTCTTGGCCTTGTCCATGGCCGGGTAAAGCGGATTGAGACAGACCGGAAGCTGCCCCACATCGGCTGGAACAGTCTGACCTTCCAGAACGACGCTCCCATCTTCCGGGGGCTGGAGGACGGTGCGTGGGTCTACTTTGTCCACTCCTACTGCGGCGTGGCCGCATCGGAGGAGGACGTGATCGCCCGCACGGAGTACGGCGTGTCTGTGGTGGCGGCGGTGCGCAGCGGAAATGTGTACGGCTGCCAGTTCCACCCTGAGAAGAGCGGGGAGACCGGCCTGCAAATCCTGAAAAACTTTGGGGAGCTGAACCGATGAAACTGTTTCCTGCCATTGATATGAAGGAGCGTAAGGTTGTAAGACTTTATAAAGGAGATTTCGCAACGGTCCATCAGGTTGCCGACGATCCCCTCACCGTGGCCCGGGCCTTTTATGACGCGGGCGCCCGCCACATCCACATGGTGGACCTGGACGGCGCCCGCAGCGGCGTGCGGGTCAACTTCCCTATGATCTATCAGGTCATTCAGAACTCCGGCCTCAAGGTGGAGCTGGGCGGCGGCATCAAGACCGAGTTGGACGTCATCACCGTGGGCGGGTCCGGCGTGGACCGGCTGGTCATCGGCTCAGCGGCGGTCACCAACCCCGTCCTGGTGTCCTATGCCCTGGGGCTCTACGGAGACCGGGTGGCCGTGGGCATCGACAGCCTGAGCGGCAAGGTGCGCACCGCCGGCTGGGAGGAGAACTCCGGCCTGGACTACCTGGAGTTTGCCGCCCAAATGGAGTCGATTGGTGTAAAGAATATTATCTTTACAGATATTGCGACAGATGGAATGCTGTCCGGTCCCTCCTATGAACAGCTGGCGCGGCTCCAGAAGACGGTGTCCTGTAACATCACCGCATCAGGGGGCGTCTCCTGTCTGGACGACATCAAGCGCCTGCGGGATATGGGGCTTTACGGCGCCATCATCGGCAAGGCCTACTACGCCGGGACCATCGACCTGGCGGAGGCGGTAAAGGAGGCTGGGGACCAGTGCTAGCCAAACGGATCATCCCCTGCCTGGACGTCCGGGACGGCCGGGTGGTCAAGGGGGTCAACTTTGTCAACATCCGGGACGCAGGTGACCCGGTGGAGCTGGCCAAGTACTACTCGGACGCGGGCGCGGACGAGATTGTCTTTCTGGATATCACCGCCACCAGCGACAACCGAAACACGGTGGCCGACGTGGTGGAGCGGACGGCAGAGCAGGTCTTTGTGCCCCTGACTGTGGGAGGCGGCATCCGCACACTGGAGGACTTCCAGCTGCTGCTCCGGGCCGGAGCGGATAAGATCTCGGTCAACTCTGCGGCGGTGAAGGACCCCACCCTCATCTCCCGGGCGGCGGAACGGTTCGGCTCTCAGTGCGTGGTGCTGGCCATTGACGCCCGCAGCAGGGGAGACGGCACCTGGGAGGTTGTGACCGCCGGGGGCCGCAGCCCCACAGGCCTGGACGCGGTGGCCTGGGCCAGAGAGGGCCAGCGGCTGGGGGCGGGGGAGATCCTCCTCACCTCCATGGACGCAGACGGCACCAAGGCCGGCTTTGACCTGCCTATGACCAGGGCCGTCACCCGGGCGGTGGGCATCCCGGTCATCGCCTCGGGGGGCTGCGGCAGTCTGGAGCACTTCGCCCAGGTCTTTGAGGAGACCGGCTGCGACGCGGCTCTGGCGGCGTCCCTCTTCCACTTCGGGGAGCTGACCGTGGAGGAGGTCAAGGAATACCTGCGGGGCCGGGGCGTCCCGGTCCGCCGGTCGGAGAAGAGTGGAAGCGAGTGGATGGGGGGACGGCTGCATGTTTAATTTGGATCAGCTGTTTCAAAAGTCGGAGCTGATTCCGGTGATCATCCAGGACGCGGACACCCTGGAGGTGCTGATGCTGGGCTTTACCAATCGGGAGGCGGTGGAGCTGACTCTGAAGACCAAAACCGCCTGGTTCTGGAGCCGCAGCAGGCAGAAGCTGTGGAACAAGGGGGAGAGCTCGGGCCACTTCCTCCATGTGGAGCGGATGGTCACCGACTGCGACACCGACACCCTGCTCTACTTCTGCCATCCCGTGGGCCCCACCTGCCACACCGGGGCGCGGAGCTGCTTTTTCCGGGAAATCGCAATGGAGGAATGACGTATGAACGATGAAGTTTTGAAGAGGCTCTATCAGGTGGTGCTGGACCGGAAGGTCAACCCCCAGGAGGGTTCCTACACCTGCTATCTCTTTGACAAGGGCGTGGACAAAATTCTCAAGAAGGTGGGGGAGGAGTGCGCCGAGACCATCATCGCCGCCAAGAACGGCGTGGCGGAGGACACGGTGAACGAGTGCTCCGACCTGCTCTACCACCTGATGGTCCTGCTGGCGGCCCAGAATATCCCCTTAGATGCGGTGCTCTCCGAGCTGGACCGCCGCAGCGCCAAAATCGGCAACCTGAAACAGATGCGGGTCACCGACCACAACACCTAATTACAAAAGGCCATGTCCGCTGTCACGCGGATATGGCCTTTTGTCTGGAGTTGTAGTATACTGGTCTCTGGACGAAAGTTCTGCCTCAAGGAGGAATTGTGAGATGAATGCCTTTACCTATCATGTACCTACCAGGGTCATTTTCGGCGAGGACACGGAGAGACAGACCGGACAGGCCATCCGGGACGCAGGGGGCACCAAGGTGCTGTTTATCTGCGGCGGCAGCGCGCTGAAAAGCGGCCTGATGCAGCGCATTGTTGAGTCGATGGACCAGGCTGGACTGTCCTGGGTAGGGGTGAGCGGCGTGAAGCCCAATCCCCGGCTGAAGCTGGCTCAGGATACCGTGGACACATACGCCGGCAGGGGATTTGACTTTGTGCTGGGCGTGGGCGGCGGCAGCGTCATCGATACGGCCAAGGCGGTGGCTCACGGCCTGGCCCGGCCCGACGTGCCCATCTGGGACTATTACAGCGGCAAGGAAAAGGTGACGGCCTCCCTGAAAAAGGGCGTGGTCCTCACCATTGCGGCGGCGGGCAGCGAGATGTCGGACTCCGCCGTGCTCACCAACGAGGCCAACGGCCAGAAAAAGGGGATCAACACCCCCTTCAACCAGCCGGAGTTTGCCATCATGAACCCCGCCCTCACCTGTACCCTGCCGCCCCGGCAGACCGCCTGCGGCGTGGCCGACATCATGATGCACACCATGGACCGCTATTTCAGCGTCCAGACCGACAACGCCCTCACCGACGGCATTGCCGAGGCGCTGCTCCGCACGGTGATTGAATACGGCCGGGTGGTCATGGACGACCCCAATGACCGGAAGGCCCGGTCTGAAATCATGTGGTGCGGCAGCCTGTCCCACAACGGCCTCACCGGTCTGGGCCAGCCCAAGGACTTCTCCACCCATGCCCTGGGCCATGAGCTCTCCGGGATGTTCGACCTGCCCCACGGCGAGAGCCTGACCATCATGTGGCCCGCCTGGGCCCGGTATGTGTACCGGGACGCGCCCGGCCGGTTTGCCCGGTTCGGGCGGAACGTCTGGGGCATCCAGGAGGAGGACGAGGAGCGGGCCGCGCTGGCCGCCATCCGGGCCACAGAGCGGTATTTCTGCGACGTGCTGAAGCTGCCTGTCTCCTTTAAAAAGGCCATAGGCGTACAGGATGAGGCGACCCTCCGGGACCTGGCCCTGCGGGCCACCTACTACGGCGGCCGCAGGGTGGGGCAGCTCCACCCCATGGAGAAGGACGAGCTCTTTCAGATCTATCAGCTGGCCAACCACTGAGAAAATGAGCAGCGGCGCCCATTGGGCGCCGCTCAGGCCGCTGCCGGTCAGCCCTTCCAGAAGCTGACCTTGTCCGGGTCATACTGGTCTGTCCTGGGCCGCTCCTCAGCGGGCCAGCCCAGGGCCACGATGCCCACGGGGAGCACCGCGCCGTCCAGCCGGAAGTAGCGGGAAAAGCCTTCAATCCGCTCCGGCTTGGGGGCGATTGCGCACCAGCAGGCGCCCAGGCCCTGGTGAACCGCCTCCACCAGCAGGTTCTCAATGGCGGCGGCACAGTTGACGTAGAGATATCCCTCCTCAACCTCGGCATTGCGGTCGCCCAAAACCATGATGGCGGCCTGAGCCTGCCGCATCATGGCGGTGTAGGGCTGGAGGGACGGGATGTCGTCCAGGGTTTTCCGGTCGGTGATGACCAGAAAGCGCCAGCTCTGCGTGTTGCGGGCGGAGGGGGCGTTCATAGCGGCCCGGAGCAGCTCGGTGAACACATCCTCCGGGATGGGGCGGGCTGTATAGCGGCGGATGCTGCGGCGTTCAAACAGTTCTTTCAGCATAGAACTCTCCTCCTTATATTTACGGGCGATAACCCCTTTTGCGGTTGTTCAACCGGCATTATTTTAGCATAAATGCGGGAAAAAGGAAAGCCGGGCCGGGCGCAGCCGGAAACCCGGTGAAAAAAATTGACAAGCGCAGGGTACTGCGGTAAACTATTAAAATAAGCGTAAGACCCGGCCTGACGGGAAAACAGCCAACCAAAACAGAGTGAGTGTGATAAAACGATGAGAAAGCAGAAGGTATCCAGCGCCGTAATCCGGCGGCTGCCTCGGTATTACCGCCACCTGAACGATCTCTTTCAAGCCGGTACCGTCCGAATTTCCTCCAATGCCCTGGGGAGCTCCATGGGGCTGACCGCCTCCCAGATCCGGCAGGACCTGTCCTGTTTCGGAGAGTTCGGCCAGCAGGGATATGGATATAATGTAGAGAAGCTGAGGGGCGAGATCTCCGACATCCTGGGGATGAACCGCTCCCATACGGCAGTGATTCTGGGCGCCGGCAACCTGGGCCGGGCGCTGATTGAGAATTTCCATTTTGAAAAGAACGGTTTCCAGCTGACCGCCGCCTTTGACGTCAACCCCGCCATTGTGGGCAGCACCATCGGCGGCGTGACCATCCGGCACGCGGACACGCTGGAGGCGTATCTGGCGGAGCACCCCACCAGCGTGGGCGTGCTCACCGTCCCCGGCCGGGTGGCCAACGGCCTGGCGGAGCGTCTGGCCGCCGCCGGCGTGAAGGGCATCTGGAACTTTACCAATATTGAGCTGAATCTGGCTGACAGCGATAACGTGATCATCGAGGACGTGCACTTTGCCGACAGCCTTCTGGCGCTGAGCTATATGATCTCCGACGCGGACGACGCCCGGGAGTAAACGATGAGACGAATTGCGGCAGCCCTGCTGGCCATGCTTCTGCTGGCCGGCTGTGTGGCGGCGGTGGCGGCGGGCGGCAGTTCCTCCGATCCGCTGCTGACCCAATCCTATTTTACCAATACTTATATCCCTGAGACCGTGGAGCAGGCGGACAAAGAGATTCAGTCCGGCCTCGGCAAGGTCTACGACGATGCGCTCAATGAGCTCAAGGCCCAGGCGGAGCTGTACCAGGCCAGGGCCAACGCGCTGGCCGGGGAGGGGGGCGGATATGCCGCCTCCTTTACCGAGCAGCGCTTCAAGCGGGGCGACGTCATCAACTTGGACACCGGCTCCAGCGGCATGCTGCTGGCCGGGTCCGCCTCCATCTCCTATGCCTCCGGCGGCGTGGTGGACATGACCACGGCCGCCGACGTGGCCTCCGGTACGGCAATGGCGGTCCGGCACCGCTATCTGGCTGCGGAGAACACCCTGTGCCAAGTGACCATCACCTCGGATACCGCTGTGCTGGCGCCCCAGGGATTTTACTCCGTTGTGAAAAGCAGCGCCACGGATTACAACGAGCTGGCCAACGCCCTGAAGGAGATGGGGCTGTTCAAGGGCGGCGACACGGCCTATGGCGATGGGCTGATGCTGGAGAACGCCCCCACCCGCATTGAGGGACTGATCATGTTTCTCCGCCTGCTGGGGGAGGAAGAGGCGGCTCTGGCCACCACGGACGCCTGCCCCTTTGTGGACGTACCCGAGTGGTGCCGCAGTTACGTGACCTACGCCTACGCCAAGGGATATACCAGGGGTGTGGGCGCGGACAGCGAGGAGCTGTACTTTGCCCCCTATGTCACCATCACCGCCGGGGAGTACATGACCTTTGTGCTCCGGGCGCTGGGCTATCGGGACAGCGGCGACAGCCCGGACTTCCAGTGGGATTCGGCGCTGCTCCGCAGCCTGGAGCTGGGGTGCATCACCGACGGGGAGTATAAGCTGCTGGTGGAGGAGTCCTTCCTCCGCGCCCAGGTGGCCTATGTGTCTTACTACGCGCTGGACGCCGGAATGAAGTCCGGCGGGACCCTTCTCAGCCACCTGACTGCGGCGGGCACACTGGATGCCGCCAAAGTCACAGCAGTGCGGGACAGCGTAGTCACAGAGAGAATTGCATAACCAACCCCCGGCGGTCTGACGAACCGCCGGGGGTTGGTTTTTCTATCCCTGCCGATGGCGCCGCAGCCCGCACCAATCAGGACGTGGGGCATAGTATGAAGTGAGGCCGCGCAGGAGAAGCTGTCAGGGCAGACTCCGGCAGCCGGTCTCCATTTCATTTCAGGAGGTACTTCATTATGGGGTGCTGCAATAACGGTTCCGGCTGGGGTGGCTGCGGCTGCCTGTGGATCATCATCCTTATCATCATCCTGTGCTGCTGCTGCGGCGGCGGAAGCTGGGGCGGCTGCGGCGGTGGCTGCAACAACGGCTGCGGCAATAACTGCGGCTGCTGAAACCGGCAGGCTGAACATAAGAACGAAGGGCCGGGCGCCTGTGCGCCCGGCCCTCTGTCACGAGAACGCAGGAACGATAAGGTGGGGACTCAGCCGCCCAGTTGAGCGATGCCCTTGCGGATGCGGGAGAGAGCCTCGTCCCGGCCCAGGATGTGGCACAGCTCCACCGCGCCGCCGGGGGTGACCGCCTTGCCGGACAGGGCGGTGCGCACCGGCCACATGATCCGGCCGTTCTTCAGCTCCAGCTTCTCCGCCAAACCGATGAGGGCGTCGTGAATGGCGTCGTAGGTCCAGTCGCTCAAGCCCTCCAGCACGGGGAGCACCTGGTTAAGGGCCTCCAGAGAGTTCTCCTCATTGGTCTTCATCTTCTTGTGGCAGTAGAGCTCGTTGGAGTACTCAGGCAGGGCATCAAAGAAGTCCACCTGGGGGGCGATGTCCAGCAGGGTGTCGCACCGGGGCTGGACCAGGGGGGCGATGAGCTTCAGGTCAATGCCGGGGGTCTTGACGGCCTCCCGGAGGTAGGGCTCGGCCAGGGCGTAGAAGTCCTCGGCGGAGAGCTCCCGCAGGTACTTGGCGTTGAAATAGCGCAGCTTCTCGATATCAAAGATGGCGGGGGACTTGGAGATGCCGCCGATGTCGAACACATGGGAGAGCTCCTCCAGGGAGAAGAACTCCTGCTCGCTGTACTCGCCCCGGGGGGACCAGCCCAGCAGGGTGACGTAGTTGACCACAGCCTGGGAGAGGAAGCCCTGGGCGATGAGGTCCTGGTAGGAGGGGTCGCCGTGGCGCTTGCTCATCTTGTTGTGGGCGTCCCGCATGACGGGGGAGCAGTGGATATAGGTGGGCACCTCCCAGCCGAAGGCCTGGTAGAGCAGGTTGTACTTGGGCGCGGAGGAGAGGTACTCGCTGCCCCGGACCACGTGGGTGATGCCCATCAGGTGGTCGTCGATGACGTTGGCAAAGTTGTAGGTGGGCAGACCGTCGGACTTGATGAGCACCTGGTCATCCAGAGTGTCGTTGTCCACGGTGATGTCGCCGAACACAGCGTCGGAGAAGGTGGTGGTCCCGCCGGAGGGGATCTTCTGGCGGATCACGTAGGAAGCCCCGGCTTCCACGCGGGCCCTGGCCTCCTCCAGGCTCAGGGAACGGCAGGGGTCGGCGGCACGGTCGAAGTTGCCGCTGTCCTCCTCGCTCTCGGTCTTTTCGCAGAAGCAGTAGTAGGCGTGGCCCCGCTCCACCAGCAACTCGGCGTATTTGCCATAGGTGTCCCGGCGCTGGGTCTGGATATAGGGGGCCACAGGGCCGCCGATATCGGGACCCTCGTCCCAGGTCAGGCCGCACTCCCGGAGGGTCTTGTAGATGACCTCGGTGGCGCCCTCCACCAGGCGCTCCTGGTCGGTGTCCTCAATGCGGAGAATAAAGGTGCCGCCCTGATGCCGGGCGATGAGCCAGGTGTAAAGGGCGGTGCGCAGGTTTCCGATGTGCATATAGCCGGTGGGGGAGGGGGCGAAGCGGGTGCGGACCTTGCCCTTGGGGATGCGGGCCTCCATGTCGTCAAACCATTTCATATCCATGGTGATGCCTCCAGTGGTAATAATTGTGAGAATCACGCCGGCAGGCGGAAGTTCTTCTGATCTTTACCATTCTAAAGGCAAGGGTAAAACTTGTCAAGCGGTACGCCATGTGGTATGATAAACTGGTATGTAAATATGCGCCCCGAAAGAGGAAAATTGTCTCAGGAGGCGCAGTCGAGGTGTAAAACAGAAATGGAAACGACAAAGAAAGTAATGCTCTCCGGCATCCAGCCCAGCGGCGATCTGCACCTGGGCAACTACCTTGGCGCCATCAAGAACTGGGGCGCCCGGGCGGACGAGTTTGACTGCTACTATTTCATGGCGGACATGCACACCATCACTGTCCGCCAGACTCCCGCCGACCTGCGCCGCCGCACCCTGGAGCAGCTGGCCCAGTACATCGCCTGCGGCCTGGACCCGGAGAAGAACACCCTGTTCGTCCAGTCCCACGTCCACCAGCACGCGGAGCTGGCCTGGGTGCTGTCCTGCTACACCATGTTCGGCGAGCTCTCCCGCATGACCCAGTTCAAGGACAAGTCCGCCAAGCATGCCGACAACATCAACGCCGGCCTGTTCACCTACCCCTGCCTGATGGCGGCGGACATCCTGCTCTATCAGCCTGACTTTGTGCCCGTGGGCGAGGACCAGAAGCAGCACGTAGAGCTGACCCGCAATATCGCCCAGCGCTTCAACCATGTCTACGGCGACGTGCTCAAAATGCCCGAGCCGTACATCCCCAAGATGGGCGCCCGGGTCATGAGCCTGAACCAGCCCGACACCAAGATGAGCAAGTCCATTCCCGAGGGCTGCGTGTTCCTCATGGAGAAGCCGGAGGACATTATGCGCAAGTTTAAGCGGGCCGTCACCGACAGCGATACCGAGCGCTGCGTCCGGTACGACCGGGAGAACAAGCCCGGCGTGGCCAACCTGATGAGCATCTATTCCGCCGTCACCGGCAAGACCTTTGCGGAGATCGAGGCTGAGTTCGACGGAAAGGGGTACGGCGCCTTCAAGCCTGTGGTGGGCGAGGCGGTGGTGGAGATGCTCCGGCCCATCCAGGAGGAGACCCGCCGGCTGCTCTCCGACAAGGCCTATCTGGAGGGCGTATACCGCGCCGGCGCGGAGAAGGCCTCCTATGTGGCGGAGAAGACCCTGCGCAAGGTCTATAAAAAGGTGGGCTTCCTGCAGCGCTGAAGCGGCAGTTGATTCCGTCTAAAGGAGAAGGACCATGAATATAGAACTTCGCGAGATCGGCATGGTGGCGGCCGCCATGGGCGTGGCGCTGATTGTCGCCCTTATTCTGACCCCGGTGGTCAAATCCCTCGCGCAGAAGGTGGGCGCGGTGGATGTGCCCAAGGATAACCGCCGGATGCATGACCATCCCATCCCCCGCATGGGGGGCCTGGCCATCTTTTTCGGCTTTATTGCCAGTACCCTGCTTTTTGTGGAGATGACGCCCCAGATCCGGGGCATGCTGCTCGGCGCCGTGATCATTGTGGTGCTGGGGATTTTTGACGATATCTACTCCCTGAAGGCATCGCTCAAGTTTGTGATCCAGATTATCGCGGCCCTGGTGGCGGTTATGTCCGGAAACGTGATTGAGATTATCTCCAATCCCAATGTGTTCTCCGCCAATCTCTACTGGGATCTGGGCTGGCTGGCCTATCCGGCCACTGTCATCTGGATTGTGGCCATCACCAACGCCGTCAATCTGATTGACGGTCTGGACGGCCTGGCCTGCGGCGTGTCCACCATCAGCTCCATGACGTTGCTGGTCATCGCCATGTCTGTGGGGGAGGTGCCCATCGCCCTGATGGTGGCCGCCCTGTGCGGCGGCTGCCTTGGCTTCCTGCCCTACAACCTGAACCCGGCCAAAATCTTTATGGGGGATACCGGCTCCACCTTCCTGGGCTTTGTCCTGGCGGTGATCTCGGTTCAGGGCCTCTTCAAGCTATACACCATCATCTCCTTTGTGGTGCCCTTCCTCATGCTGGGTCTGCCCATTTTTGACACCTGCTTTGCCTTCATCCGGCGCATCGCCCACGGCCAGAGCCCCATGCACGCCGACCGAAGCCATGTGCATCACCGGCTCATCGACATGGGCTTTTCCCAGAAGCAGGCGGTGGCTGTGCTCTACATCATCAGCGCCATCCTGGGCCTGTCCGCCGTGGTGCTGACCACCGAGGGCCCCGTCAAGGCCATGCTGCTGCTGATGGCTCTGTGCGCCGCCGGCGCGGTCGCCGGGCAGATTTTCATGCACAACAACAGGAAAAACCGGGGTAATCCGCCCCGGACAGGGGAACCCGAGGACGGGACCGGGGAGGAGGAAGAGACAAAATGAGACCCATCCGTGTCATGACCATTTTCGGCACCCGGCCTGAGGCCATCAAGATGGCCCCGCTGGTGCAGGAGCTCAGCCGCCGGGAGGGGATCGAATCCCTGTGCTGCGTCACCGCCCAGCACCGGCAGATGCTGGACTCCGTGCTGGAGATTTTCCGCCTGAAGCCAGACTATGACCTGAACATTATGGAGCCCCGGCAGACCCTGTCCACCATCACCACCAAGTGCCTGCTGGGACTGGAGGAGGTGTTCCAGGACGCAAAGCCCGACCTGGTGCTGGTCCACGGCGACACCTCCACCACCTTTGCCGGGGCGCTGGCCGCCTTCTACCACCAGATTATGGTGGGTCACGTGGAGGCCGGCCTGCGCACCTGGGACAAATACTCCCCCTACCCCGAGGAGATGAACCGCACCCTTGTGGGGGACATTGCCGACCTCCATTTCTGCCCCACCTCCGCCAACCGGGCCAACCTGGCTGGCGAGGGGATTCAGGACGGGGTGTTTATCACCGGCAATACCGTCATTGACGCCCTCCAGACAACGGTTGTAAAAGACTATCACTTTGCAACTGAGCTGCTCAACCACCTGGACTACGTAGGCAAAAAAATCATCCTGGTTACCTGTCACCGCCGGGAGAACTACGGCCGGCCCATGGCCAACATCATGACCGCCCTGCGCCGCACAGCGGATACCCACGAGGACGTGGAACTGGTGTACCCGGTGCACCTGTCCCCGGTGGTGCGGGAGGCGGCTGCCAAGTATCTCTCCGGCCACCCCAGAATTCATCTCATTGACCCCCTGGATGTGGAGGAGATGCACAACCTGATGGCCCGCTGCTACCTGGTCATGACCGACTCCGGCGGACTGCAGGAGGAGGCGCCCGCCTTGGGGCGTCCGGTGCTTGTTCTGCGCCGGGAGACCGAGCGGCCCGAGGCCGTGGAGGCGGGCACGGTAAAGATTGCGGGCACGGAGGAAGCGGATGTGTACCAGCTGGCCCATACCCTGCTGACCGATGCCAATGCCTACGGCGAGATGGCCCACGCGGTCAATCCCTACGGCGACGGCCAGGCCTGCCGCCGCATTGCCGACGCCATTGAGTGGAAATTCGGCCTGCAGGAGCAGCCCCCGGAGGAATTTGGGGCTTTGAACGGCAGAATCTGAACGGCGGGGTAAATCCAATATGGAGGTGGGGGAGTGGAAGAGAGAAACCGAACAATCTTTGTGGTGCTCATTGCCATTGTGATTGTGATCGCGGTGTTTTCCAGTTTCGGCCTCAATCTGTTTAGCCCAGCCGCTCCCGAAATTACCCTGCCCGCAGTCACCGAACCAGCAGAGGATGAGCAGGGGCAAGGGGGCCAGCCGGCGGACACGGATCGCTACGTCCGGGTGGAGGTGATGCCGGAGACGGTTCAGAGCGTGATCCGCACCATGGTTCCACTCCAGCCCGAGAGCTATTTCCGGACCATTACAGTAGAGACCTCCCTGGGAGACGGGGCCATGGGCGCCACGGTCAACCGGGTCTGGCAGGACGCCGGATGGACTCAGGTGGAGTCTACCTGGCCCGGCGGAACTGTGGAGCACACCATTGCAGGCGACGGGACCGTCTACCGCTGGTACGGCGGCGACAGCACCTGGACCCAATGGGACGAGGGGGAGCGGGATATAAACATGGCCCAGCGGATCCCAACATACGAGGATGTGCTGGCGCTGAATATAAAGTCCATTACCTCCACAGGATACGAGGAACGGAACGGGGAATCCTGCGTCTACGTGGAGACGGCGGAGAATGAGCTGGGCAACCGGGAGCGCTACTGGGTGTCGGTGTCCAACGGCCTGCTGATTGGCGCGGAGACCTGGTGCGGCGACGAGCTGGTGATGCGGATGTCCTCCGAGCCGGTGGAGATGCCGGCGCCGGCGGGGACTGCGTTCATGCTCCCCGACGGCACTGCGCTCCATACCGTAGAGGCTTAATCGGATTACTCGAGGCCCAGCAGGAGGAGCAGCCCCAGCGTGATCATCAGCTCCACGTCGTCGCCCTCCATGAAAAGAAAGAGGAGAATGAGCAGGAGGAGCACGTCCCCGCTGTCCAGTTGGTCCAGCTTGAGGCTTTTGAGCAGTGAGGCAAGGGCGCCTGCGGCTTTTTCCGCCTTGGGTACCGCCTCGCCGTTGGACGGAGGAGGGGACTGGGGGCGGTGCGCCTCTGGCTCCGGCCGGCCGGCCGGCTGCCCATCCTCCTCTAAAATCCGGGTGTATCCTCCGGTGCCGGGGATATATCGGTTATACATCCGTTTCGCCCCCTTCTTTTTTGAAGACCTGGAAGGCGACCCGGATGACCCGGGAGAGCTTGGCGATCTGAATGGCTTTTTCCAGCTTGGCCTGCCGCTCCTCCTTCAGAAAGGGCTTCAGGGCGCTGAGAAGGGCGGTGCGCCGGTCATCCTCGGCGCTGTACGCGGAAAAGAGCTGAAGAGCGATTTGGATCAGCTTAGGGTCCAGGCTGCCCAGGACGGAGAGAGGACTGTCCCCGCCGCCGCTCTGGCCCTCCGGACGGGACTGCCCGGTTAGACCGGAGAGCAGGGCGGCCACGGCGTCCGAGTCCGGCGCCTGGCCGCCGGCGTCCCCGTCAGGGGCCCCATTTGGAGGCTGCTCTGCCGCCTGGTCATCCTGTCCGCTGCCCTGGGCGTCGCCTGCGGTATCTCCAGCGTCCGACAGGGAACGGGCAATGGACATAATTTGGCCCATAGCCTCTGGATTGCCCAGAATCGCATTCAGTTTATCCTCCAGATCGGCCATGGCTCACCCTCCGTTCCCTGGGAAATCCAGCGGCTGTTCGGCTTACGTTCTGGGCAGGGTTCCGCTGATGCGCCCTACCACCTCGGCGCCCTCCTTGCTCTGCATCAGGTGTTCCACAATACCGGCGAGGGCTTTGGCATCGCCCTTCATGGCGGCGTCGGCGGCGCCCTTGAGGCCGCCGCCAGCCTGACGGTTGAGCATCTCCATCAGGGCTTTGGTGTCCGGGGAGCTCATAATGCGGGTCAGCGCCTCCTTGTTTTTGAGCAGCGCTGCGGCCTCAGGGGATTTCATCAGGTCGTTCAGGTTGGATTTGGGTGCAGCCATGGCGTATCCCTCCAATCAACATTGTATGTATGCAGCCCGTTGAACTTCACTCTCATTCTATGCCCGACAGGGGAGATGGTGCATTGATGAAACTGTTGGTTTTTTCCGATTCCCATGGGAATATTGAACACATGCGCCGGGCAGTGGAGCAGGAACGGCCGGATCAGATTCTCCATCTGGGGGATGTGATGCGGGACGCGGTGGAGCTGTCCCGGTCCTATCCGAATATCCCCCTGGAGCTGGTGCCCGGCAACTGCGACTATGCCACCGACGTGCCTGCCCAGAAAATTCTGTTTTTTGAGGGGCGCCGGATTCTCATGACCCACGGCCATATCTACCATGTCAAGCTGGGGATAGGTCAAGCGGTCAGGGCGGCCGTGGAGGCCAAAGTGGATATTCTCCTCTTCGGCCATACCCACGAGGCCTTCTGCTGTCAGCAGGACGGCCTGTGGGTTATGAATCCTGGAACCATCCGAGGCGGCCTGGTGCCCACCTGCGGCGTCATCCGCCTGGAAGGGGATCACACATCATGTGAAATCATTGAGATTCCAAGGGGGTAAAGCCATGCTGCTTGCCATTGATGTGGGGAACACCAATATGGTGTTTGGTATTTACGAAGGGGACTGGCTGGTGAGCAGCTTCCGCCTGAAGACCGATGCCAGCCGAACTGCGGATGAGATTGGCCTGCTGGCTACCCGGTATTTTGCGCAATTTGGCCTGGACGCCAACGGGGTGGAGGACGTGATCATCGCCTCGGTGGTGCCACCTGTCATGGGGGCTCTCACCGGCGCTGTCGCCAAATACTTCAGCCGCAGGCCTCTCATCATTGACGGCGGAGTGGATCCCGGCCTGCCCTACGCTGTGGGCGGAGATGAGCGGCTGGGCGCTGACCGGTCGGTGGCCTGCGTGGCCGCTCTGGAGAAGTACGGTGCGCCTCTGGTGGTGCTGGACTTCGGCACGGCCACCACAGTGGACGCGGTCAGCCGGGAAGGGGCATACCTGGGCGGCTGCATCACGGCCGGCGTGCGTATCTCCACCGAGGCCCTGTTTCAGAAGACGGCAATGCTTCCGAACGTAGAACTTGCAATGCCTGACAAGGTATTAGGCTGTACAGCTGTGGGCCAGATTCAGGCGGGCGCCGTCATGGGATATATCGGCGCTATGGAGTATCTCATCCGCCGCGCCAAGCGGGAGATGGGGTACCCGGAGCGGGAGATCAAGGTGGTGGCCACCGGCGGGCTGGCCCGGATGGTGGCAGACAACACGGATATGATCGATCTGGTGGACGAGAGCCTGATTCTGGACGGCCTGCGCATTATCTATCGGCGCTGGCGGGCGGAAAAAGCATAAAAAGCAACACGGGGGAGCATTGCTCCCCCGTGTCTGTTTACAGGCTTTTTCTGATTTTCCAGATGGCGTTTTTCTCCAGGCGGGACACCTGGGCCTGGGAGATGCCGATCTCAGCGGACACCTCCATCTGTGTCCTGCCCTCAAAAAAGCGGAGGCTGAGGATGTGCCGCTCCCGGTCGGAGAGGTGGGAGATGGCCTCCTTCAGGGCGATATGCTCCAGCCAGCTCTCATCGGTGTTTTTGCTGTCCTTTACCTGGTCCATGACGCAGATGGCGTCGCCGCCGTCGGAGTAGACCGGCTCATAGAGGGACACCGGATCCATAATGGCGTCCATAGCGAAGACCACGTCCTCCCGCTTCAGCCCCAGTATTTTGGCGATCTCCTCCATGGTGGGCTCCCGCTGGTGCTCGGCCATAAACTTCTCCTTGGCCTGGAGGATTTTATAGGCAGTGTCCCGCATGGAGCGGGAGACCCGCATGGAGCTGTTGTCCCGGAGGTAGCGCCGGATTTCGCCCACAATCATGGGCACGCCGTAGGTTGAGAAGCGGACATCCAGGTCGGTGTTGAAGTTGTCGATGGCCTTGATGAGGCCGATGCAGCCCACCTGGAACAGGTCGTCCACGTTTTCGCCCCGGTTGCTGAACTTCTGAATGACGGACAGCACCAGCCGGAGGTTGCCGGCAATTAGCTCTTCCCGGGCGGCCATGTCTCCCTCTTTGGTCCGCTTGAGCAGGGCTACGGTCTCCTCGTTTTTCAGCACCTTGAGCCTGGACGTGTTTACCCCGCAGATTTCCACCTTTCCCTGCAAGCCGATACCCCCCTGTAATGCGCTGATTACAGTATCTCCCGGCCCGGTGGATTCATACGGGCTGGCAGGGGGGTATATTTTTTATCGTAGGACGGTTTTCCCTTGCTTTTGGCAAACGGAGGGAGGAAGCGGACGGCGCAAGTTAAGATAGAACGAAGATGGAACGCCTCCTGGAACAGAGCGAGCTCTGAACCAAGAGGCGTTTTTTATAAAACGGGAAGGGAATTACCGCAGGTCCACAGGCGACTGGAAGCAGCGGCCGGCGGCCTCCAGCGTGATGGAGAAGATGCGTATGCCCACGCTGGAGATGATGACCAGCTGGGTCTGGCCCAGGGCTTCCCCCCAGTCCTCTATCTGGCAGACCGTGCCCACCATACTGATATTCTTGGTGCCCTCGGTCGTGCGGCAGAAGCCCTTAACCCGGTAGGTGGAGGGGGCGATCTCCTCCAGAAACTGCCGGAGGGCCTGGGGCGTGACGGCCTCCTGGGTGGAGAGAGTGACGGTGACGGGGCGGCTGCTCTCCGTGTTGGAGCTCTCCTGGGGCGCGGCCTCCTCCTGAGGTCCGCCGGAGAGGATCTCCCGCAGGGAGACATTGGCATAGGTGGTGCGGTACAGGGCGGCGCTGGGATTGATTTCCCGGATGGACTGCTCCACCTGGGTCAGCTGCTCCTCAGTCACCAGATCCGCCTTGTTGAGAATCACCGCCCGGCTGTACTCCACCTGACGGCGGAGGGCCAGGAGGAGCTTGAGGTACTTGGGGAAGTAGAGGGCGTCCACCAGGCAGATGGCGCCGCAGTAGTCGTAGACCGCGCCGGAGAGGGTGGCGATCTGGTCCAGAATAGAGGAGATGCTGGAGGGATCGGCCAGGCCGGAGGCCTCCACAAACACATAGTCCAGGTTCCGCCCGGCCATGTCGATCAAGGAGTCCACAAAGGAGTCCTTGATGCAGGCGCAGAAGATGGAGCCGTTGTTGAGCTCAATCATGCTGGCGCCGGGGATGTCGTGGCGGATGAGGGCGCCGTCCACGCCGGTGCCGCTGAATTCGTTGACAATCAGGCCGATTTTCTCCTGGGAGAACTCCTGGAGCACGCGGTTGAGGAACGTGGTCTTGCCCGCGCCCAGGAAGCCGGTAAGAAGAACAAGCTTGCTCATATCTCTACACCCTCCATGGCAGTCAGAAGTTCATATTCATGATATAAGTCTCCATAAATTTGGGGCTGGTGGCCAGCTCCACGTGCTCGATGGAGGCGGGCAGCGCTTTGCAGCGGTCCATTTCAGCCTGGTCCAGCAGGCACATCTGCACGCCCTGGCCGGCGCCGTTGCCGATGGAGAAGATCCGGTCCCGGGGGACAGGCGGGAGCAGGCCGATCTCCAGGGCCCGGTCAATATCGATGTAGTTGCCGAAGGCGCCTGCCAGATAGAGGGCGTCCAGCTGGCCGGGGGAGAGGCCGGCCTCCTCCAGCAGGGTCATGCAGCCGGAGAAGATGGAGCTCTTGGCCAGCTGAATCTGCCGCACGTCGTGCTGGGAGAGGTAGACGGGCCGGTCGCCCCGGGTAAAGTAGAACGCGGTGTTGTACTCGCCGGCCTCACCCAGGTACTCGGCCAGGGGGCTGTCCGGATGCTGGGCAAGAAATTCATCCCGGGGCAGGAGACGGCCGGACTCGTCGATGATACCCGCCCGGCGCAGCTCGGCCACCGCGTCGATAATGGCGGAGCCGCACAGGCCCAGGGGCTCCGTGCCGCCGATGACCTGGTAGGTGAGTCTGCCGTCCCGGAGAGAGACCCGTTCGATGGCGCCCTCCATGCCCCGCATGCCGCAGGCGATGTTGCCGCCCTCCAGGGCGGGGCCGCAGGCGGTGGAGGCCACCTTGTATCCAGCCCCGCTGCCAACGGCTATCTCGCCGTTGGTGCCCAGGTCCACCATCAGGCAGGGGCCTGTGTCAGTGGGGAGGGTGAGGAGCACGGCGGCGGTGTCGGCCCCCACAAAGCCGCCCAGCAGGGGGAGAAATTCCACCACGCCCCCCGCAGGCATGTCGATTCCGGCCTCCGCGCCGGAGCAGCGGACGGGGCCGGCGGTGATGTTGACAAAGGGATCCTGGGAGAGACCGTAGGGGTCCAGGCCCAGGAAGAGATGCTGCATGGTACTGTTGCCGCAGAGCACCAGGTGGTAGAGATGGCTGCGGAAGCCGGGGATTTTCTCCTCCGCCTGGTCCAGCAGCGCGTGGATGGTATCGCGGATATGACCGGTCAGCTCGTCCAGGCCGCCCTCCTCCTGACGGGTATGGAGAATGCGGGAGATGACGTCGGCGCCTCTGACAATCTGTCCGTTGAGTGCGGACACTGTGTGGAGCAGCGCGCCGGTGTTCAGATCGTAGGCGTAGAGCACCACAGAGGTGGTGCCGATGTCAATGGCGCCGCCGTAGAGCAGCGCCGAGGTGTCTCCTGGCTCCACCGCCAGGGGCTGGCCGCGGTAGGAGACAAAGGTGACCCGGTCCACCGAAGCGTCGGCCATCAGCCTGGAAAAGGTGCGCAGAAGGTTGGGAGAAGCGGGTTCCAGGTAGGAACCGCAGTGGGCGGGCAGCAGCTCCGCCTTGGTCATGCAGCGCTTGGAGAGGGCGGGAGAGAGACGGGTACGATGGGCGGAGCGGCCTTCCGTTACGATGGACGCGTCCCTGGTGAGCTGATGCTCCTCCAGATAGACGGTCATGTCGCAGTCCACTGCTGTCCGGCAGGCGAGGACAGTTTCGCCGACGCCGCCCCGCTCGATCCGGACGGCGCACTTGCCGCAGGTCCCTCTTCCGCCGCAGACCAGATCCATGGGGAACCCGGCGGCGGCGCAGGCCTGGGAGATGGTGACGCCGCCGGACGTCTCAAAGGCGGCGTTCTGGTTGGGCAGCTTGATGCAGTACATAGGTGAAAACCTCCATTTGTCAGTTGTCTTGATTTGTGGGCGGAATCAGAGACAGGCAGCGGGTCCTTCCGTGGAGCGGAAGAAGCAGGAGGTATTGGGACACTTGCCGCAGTCGTGCTCGACGGAGATCTCCGGGTTGCTGCAGTCAGCCCCGAAGAGATAGAGCATGGACTTCTCGGGGTAGAGCATGTAGCTCTCGGTCAGGCGGACGTGGGACAGGGCGGGGATGCCGCGGAAGGCGTCCAGGAGCACCGCCTGATACTCCAGATCCAGCTCCTGCTCGCCGGGGGAGAAGCGGAGGGTGAGGTGGCAGCGGCTCTTCTTCATGGAGGCGGCGATCTGGCGGTTCATCTGATCAGAGCCGTCAAAGAGCATCTCGTTGGCCAGGTCGTTGAGGAGGTAGCCCTCCAGAAAATCGCCCTGCTCCAGCAGCTGGGAGATGGCCTGGGTGATGGACTCCGAGCAGGTGGACAGGCAGGTGATGCGGTACCGGCACCGGTCCACCTCGGGAACGCCTATGGGCGGCGCGCCCTCCTCCACGGCGTAGCAGTGGGTCATGCACAGCTGCTGCCGGGCGGTGCGCTCCAGGGCGGGGAAGACCGCCTCGGCGTACCGGTAGGCGGAGGTGTCCGGCTGGATATGGAGCCTGCGGAAAATGCGGTTCCGGTCATATTTGGGCGTGATGTCAGCAAAGTAAACCATGGAAGGTCCATCCTTTCCTCATGTCCGAATTCGTCTGCCTGTGGAGCGGGGCGAAGGGTCAGTCAGAGGTATGCTTTTCACTGTTGAGCTGGCTTTTATACTGGCGGGGAGTAGTCCCCGTCACTTTTTTGAAAATTTTTGTAAAGTAGCTCTGGTCGTCAAAACCCACCAGGCCGGAAATCTCCAGCAGGCTTCTGTCTGTGTTGCGCATGAGCTCGGTGCTGTGTTCAATGCGGATACGGTTGAGGTAGTCGGTAAAGCTGGATCCCAGCTCCTGGCGGAACAGCTTGGACAGGGAGGACTCGTTGAGGAACAGGGCGGAGGCCAGATCCCGCAGGGTCAGCTTGTCCATGTAGTGGGCGTTGATGTAGGACACGGCCCGGGTGGTGGCGGAGGACACCTGGGGCAGCTCGGCAAAGATGTCGTCTACAAAGTGGACCACCAGCTCCCGGCTCCACTGGGCCAGGCTGTCCAGGGTGTTGAGCTCGTTGAGAGAGTTGATGAACTTGAAGTCCAGCCCGAAGATGTTCCGCAGGGAGGCGCCCCGCTCGGTGGACATCCTGGCCAGGGAGATGTACAGCTCGAAGAAATGCAGCTTGATGCTGTCGAAATTCCCGCCCTCCACCAGCACCAGTTCCTCAAAGAGGTCATCCAGACAGGTAAGGGCGGCCTCCCGGTTGCGGCCCTGGATTTCCCGGGCCAGGCGGTCCTCCAGATCCGAGCAGGTGGGGGCGGACAGGGCGGCGGAGGTGTTCTGGGGCTTGCTCTGCTTGCGCTTCTGGATATGGTCGCCCACAGTGAGCTGGCGCTGATAGCGGAGGCGGAGCTGTTCATAGTCGTCCCAGTTCTTGTGGCTGTGGACCACGGCGCTGTACAGCAGCAGGGAGAACTTCTGTATTTGTTCTGGAGTATATACCTGCATGGAGGAAATGAAAAGAGAAATTTTTGCCAGCAGCTCTGGAGACACCTGATTGAACTCAAAGACCTGGGTGAGAAACTCAGGGGAGATGGGACCCATGGAGAGGGGGCCGGCCACGGCACAGCCGCAGTATTTTTCCGAGACAATGACGGGAACGGCAATATGAATCAGGCCGGAAGGACAGGAAAATATGTAGGGCTCGCCCAGATGGTAGGAGGACTTTGCGGAGAAGAGCATGGTGGTTCCGCACACGCTCTCCGGCTCCCGGTAAATCGGAAAAAACTGACAGAATTTTTTCTCCGTCTGAAATTCTTTCAGAATCGCGCCGTCGGGGGCAAAGAGCGTGACCGGGACGCCGGTGCTCACGCTGAAGGCGTCCAGATATTCATGAAGACGCTTGTGGTCGATGGCCTGCAAAAAGACCCCTCCTATTCTGGCAGAATTGGTTCCCACCCCGGCGAACCGGAAGAGTTGATGTGCGGTAAGGGAATTGGTAAAATAAAGACTGCCAATTTGTAATTTTTAAAACACTATACCTCTTTTTTGGGTGAAAAGCAATAAAGGGATTTAAAAAATTTCAGTTTCATTAGCAAATACGCCGGAATAGAACAAAAAGAAATGGTATTTTTCTTAGAAAATGCAGCCCGGCTCCGGTATACTACAACTGTGGAGCGGAAAGGAACGGCAGAATGAATCAGTTTAATGCGATTTTTCAGAGCATCATCGACGGAGAAGAAGAGAAAACCGTAACACATTGCCGAGAACTGCTTGCAAAGGGCTGCCGTCCGGTTGACATTCTGGAAAAAGGGATGATTCCGGCCATGGACCGCCTGGGCGTGATGCTGAGCAGGGAAGAGCGGTTTATCCCGCAGATCCTGCTCTCGGCCAGAGCCATGCAGAAAGCGGTGGCCATCATCCGGCCGCTGCTGCTGGAGCAGTCCGACGGGGCAATGCGCCGGGAGAAGGTGGTGGTGGGGACCGTCCAGGGAGATATCCATACCATCGGAAAGAGCCTGGTGGGAATCATGCTCCAGAGCGCCGGGTTCGACGTGACGGATCTGGGGTCCAATGTCAGCGCCGAGCGCTTTATCGCCCAGCTGAGGGCGGACGGCGCCAGAATCGTGGCTATGTCCGCTATGCTGACCACCTCGATGGCCAGCATGAAGGAGACCGTAAAGCGGATTCGCCAGGTAGACTTCGGCTATCCCGTCCATATCATTGTGGGCGGCGGGCCCATTACGCCCAGCTTCGCCAGGGAGTTGGGCGTGGAATTCTCCGCCACCATGATGGACACGGCGCGTCTGGCCACTGAGATCAGCGCTGAACAGCGGGAAAAGCCGCGAAAATGAGACATACCGTACATAAATTCATCCGAACAAACTCAGAAACAATATTTTGAAAAGGAGCGGGAAATTCATGTCTATTCTCAACGAGATCTCCGAGCTTGTCATCAAGGGCGACATCATGGGGACCAAGGCCAAGGTGGCCGAGGCCGTGGAGCAGAAGGTTGACGCCTCTGAAATCCTCAACAACGGCCTGATGCCCGGCATCAATGAGATTGGCGAGCGCTTTGCCAAGGGCCAGATTTTTGTGCCCAACGTACTCATGTCCGCCAAAGCCATGAACACCGGCGTGGAAGTGATTCAGCCCCTGCTGGCCGCCGGCGGCGACACCACAATCGGCACCGCCGTCATCGCCACCGTAAAGGGCGACCTCCACGACATCGGCAAGAACCTGGTGGGCCTGATGATGAAGAGCGCCAACCTGAAGGTCATCGACCTGGGCGCCAACGTCCCCGCTGAGAAGTTTGTGGAGGCCATCAAGGAGTATAATCCCGACATTGTGGGCCTCTCCGCGCTTCTGACCACCACCATGAACGAGCAGGGCCACGTCATTGAGGTTCTGAAGCAGGCTGGCGTCCGGGACCAGGTCAAGGTCATGATCGGCGGCGCGCCCGTCACCCAGGCCTGGGCCGACAAGATCGGCGCCGACGCCTTCACCGCCGATGCCGCCGCTGCCGCCCGCTGGGCCAAGGAGTACGTGACCAGCATCCGCTGAAATTCCGACTGACGCTCCGGCCGGGAGCCGGGCAGATATGAATGAAATGGAGGATGAATTCCCATGGTAGGAAGAGTCAAATACAACGTGATGAGCGACCAGGAGCTCCAGTACCTCAAGTCCCGCATGGAGCAGCTGCTCATTGAGCGCGGCATTCACTTGGATCATGAGGAACTGCTCTCCGAGCTGGACAAGCTGGGCTGCGCGGTGGACATGGAGAAGAAGGACGTCCGCTTCACCAAGGAACTCATCGACAGGGCCGTCGCCGCCGTCCCTGAGAAGTTCACCCTTTATTCCCCCAGCGGCAAGTACGATCTGGAGTTCCCCAACCCCAACGGCAGCTTCTATACCCGCACCAACACCGGTGCGCCCAACTACCGCACCATCAACGGCGACACCCACTACACCACCCTGGAAGAGGTGGACGAGTGGTACAAGATCACCAATGTGATGGAGAATCTGGACTACGTCACGCTGCCCTCCACTTCCGGCGAGTACGTGCCCGGCGACGCCGTGGATGTCTACACCCTGGAGAAGGCCCTGAAGCACTCCGCCAAGCACATCTGGATTCAGCCCTATGAGTCCGACAACGTCCAGTGGCTCATCGACATGGCCGCCGCCGCTGTGGGCGGGCTGGACAACCTGCGCGCCAAGCCCATTGTCAGCTTTATCGCCTGCGGCGTGCCCAGCCTGACCTTCAAGCACATGGACGCCGAGGTCCTCTACCGCTGCGCCAAGGCCGGCATCCCCGTGCAGCCCTGCTCGCTGCCCACCGCCGGCGCCAACACCCCGGTCACCGCCCAGGGCACCGCCTTTGTGGCCTGCGCCGAGGTCTTTGCCCAGATTGTGATTCTGGAGCTCCTCTGCCCCGGACTGCCGGTTATTGCCACGCCGCTGCTGTTCTCCATGGACATGCAGAGTACTTATACCCTTCAGTCCAACACTGAGATCACCATCGCGCGCCTCATCTGCATGGAGCTCTTCGAGCGGGGCTACAACATCCGCGCCCACTCCTACGGCACCGGTACGGACAGCGTGGTTCTGGACGCCCAGAACTTCATTGAGCGCACCAGCCTCATCGACGCCATGGCCATGAGCGAGGCATCCGTCCTGGGCGGCGCCGGCCAGCTGGAGACCGCCAAGACCATCAGCCCTGTGCAGCTGATTATCGACAATGAGATTTTCGGCATCGCCCGCCGCATCCGCCGCGGACTGGAAGTGAACGACGAGACCCTGGATTGGGAGGATCTGATCTCCGGCGCCGACCGGGATCCATCCTTCAGCTTCCTGACCAGCGAGCACACCTTCCGCCACTTTACCGAGCCCCACCGCCCCGACATGTTCAACCGCGACAGCCCGGTGAACTGGGAGCTGTCCGGCAGCAAGACCCTGCTGGACAAGGCCGTGGAAAAGTTCCACGCCATTATGGCCGCCGAGGATGTCTACGCCCTGCCCGCCGACAAGGCCGCCGAGGTGGAGAAGGTCCTCAAGCAGGCCCATGCCGCTCTGGTAAAGGAGTAAACGCCCTGTAACCATCTGCGATATGGCCCGCATCCCGATGCGGGCCATATCGCGGATCCGCCCCATGAGCGGCTTCAGCGGCGGAATTCCGCATGTGTGTTTGGAATTTGAGAGAAAGGCGGCTTAGAGATGAAAGTAACCAAGACGGAAAAAATCTGGCTGATTCTCACGGTAATCTTCTATATCCTCTACAATCTTCCCGGTGTCCCGCCTTACGGCGAGGCCATTCCCACGCTGATTCACGCGCTGCTCACAGTCGTTCCCATCTGGATCATCGTCTATGTGGGCCTGGTAAGGGTCTACCGGATTTACAAGCTCAGAGATGATGCGGACGCGCCCCCCGCGTCCAGTACAAAGGAGGGATAACGGATGCTGAGCGCCAATACTATCTGGATCGCTTTTGGCCTTTACATGTGCTTCCTTATCGGCGTGGCAGTCTACGTTACGCTGAAGGAGCGCCGTCAGAAGAACAAGGGAAGCCTGCTGACCGCATCCGTGCCCTGGCCGGTGCTGGTCATGACCTATATCGCGTCCCTGATGAGTACCTGGGTGTTCTTCGCCGGCCCCGGCGCCTACTACCGCGGCGGTCTGGGCTACTGGATCTCCGAGATGAGCTACATCGCCCTGTTCCCCATTATCGCCCACTTTACCATGAACAAGGTGTGGATCGTCAATCAGGAGAAGGGCGGTACGCTGGTTACCCCCGCAGACTTCTACTATGAGCGCTTCAAGAGCAACGCGCTGCGCACTATCCTGGGCATCATCTTCCTGGTCTCCGCCGTGCCCTACGTCACCTCCACCCTGGTGGCCATCGCTCAGGCGGCCCAGTACGCCACCGACGGCGCCATCAACTACCGCATGGCCGTCATCGTCATCGGCCTGACCATGACGATCTTCGTGTGTATCGGCGGCATGAAGTCCGCCGCCATGGCGGACACCGTTCAGGGCCTGCTGTTTATCGCCATGCTGTGGGTCATTGTCATCGCCTGCCTTATCGTGGGCTTTGGCGGATCCCTGCCCGCGGCGGTGGGCAACCTGTGGGAGAACACGCAGTCGTTCTTCTCCTATCCCGGCCCCTCCGGCTGGACGCCCTACGCGGCCCGGTTCGGCTATCCCTTCTCCTGCGCCATCGGCTGGACCATCATGCTGCCCCATGTCTTCGTCCGTTCCGGCTATTTTGGCGACAACATGAAGACCCAGCGCAAGCTGTCCTTCCTCACTCCTGTGCTCCAGGCTGTGGTATGGACCGGCACCATGATGATCGGCCTTATCGGTCTGGCTCTGGTCAGCAACATGACCGCCTCCGAGTCCGAGCTCATCATCCCCTATCTGGTGAAGAACTTCGTGCTGGACTTCAGCCCCGTGCTGGCCACCGTGCTGATGATCGGCTTCTTTGTGGGTTCCGCCGCCGTGGGACTGTCCACCGCCAACGCCTTCCTGGGCGTCAGCGCCGCTATTGTATCCTCCGATCTGATCAAGAATACCTTCCATATCAAGGTGCCTGAGAAGAAGGAGACCATGGTCAACCGGGTTATCATCGTGGTCATCGGCCTGGTGTCCACCGTCCTGGCCATCAATCCTCCCGATCTGATCTTCACCCTGATTATGTTCTCCATCGCCATTGTAACGCCGCTGTTTTCCGTGCTGGTGTTCGGCCTGTACTGGAAGAAGGCCACCAAGCAGGCCGCCATTGTGGCCTCTATCGTGGGCACGGTGCTGGTCCTCATGACCTACTTTGTGTGGAACGTGGGCGACACCTGGTACGGCGCCTTCGGCCTCCTGGGTTCTACCGTTACAATGTTTGTGGTCAGCCTGGTGACCAAGCAGCCCGAGAGCGACGCCGCCCCCTTCTACGCCACACTGGAGGCCGGCATGAACCGGTTCTATGAGGTCAAGAAGGCGAAAAAGGCCGCTAAAGCGGCGGAAAAGTAAGAGCCCTGCCGTTTATATCACTGCATTCTGAGGGGCCGGAGGAGAAACCCTCCGGCTCCCGGTCTGGAAAGGAATTATATCATTATGGGTAAGGAACTGATTTTTAAGACCATGCGTCACGAGCCCACCGAGCGGGTGCCCTGGGTTCCCTTTGCGGGTATCCACTCCGGCAAGCTTAAAGGTTATACCGCCGAGGAAATTCTTCAGGACGGCCAGAAGCTCTACGAGTGCCTGATGGAGGTGGCTCGGCTCTACGGACCCGACGGTATGCCCATTATGTTCGACCTCCAGCTGGAGGCGGAAATTCTGGGCTGCGACCTGATGTGGGCCAAGGACAACCCGCCCTCCGTGGCCAGCCACCCCTTTGAGGGGGACAATAAGGGGATTCCCTGCCGCTGCAAGCTGCCCACCCCTGAGTCCGGACGGATTCCCGTCATGCTGGAAGCCATGACCAAGCTGAAGGCCTCCGTCGGCGACGACATTGCCCTCTACGGCCTCATCTGCGGCCCCTTCACCCTGGCCTCCCATCTGCGGGGAAGCGAGATCTTCCTGGATATGCTCATGGATGAGCAGTATGTCCGCGACCTGGTGAGCTACTGCGCCGAGGCCTCCATCCGGATGTGCGACTACTACATCAACGCGGGTATGGACGTCATCGCGGTGGTAGACCCCCTGGTCAGCCAGATCGCCCCCGAGTCCTTCGACGCCATGCTGGCCGACTCCTTCAAGGCGGTGTTCGACTACATCCGCAGCAGGGGCGTGTTCTCCTCCTTCTTTGTGTGCGGCAACGCCACACCTCAGCTGGAGGTCATGTGCAAGACCATTCCCGACTCCATCGCGGTGGACGAGAACGTGGATTTTGTCTACGGCAAGAGCGTGTCCGACAAGTACAACATCGCCATCAGCGGCAACATCCCCCTGACCACCGTCATGCTCCACGGTACACCCAAGGACAACATGAAGTACGTGGTGGATCTGCTGGACAGGGTGGAGGACCACCGCAACATGATCATCAGCCCCGGCTGCGACATGCCCTACGACGTGCCTGTGGAGAACACGGTGGCCTGCTCTCAGGCGGTGAAGAATACCGAGCAGTGCCGCGAGATGCTCAAGGACTACACCGGTCCCGATGACAGCGGCATCCAGATCGAGCTGCCCGATTACGAGCACCTGGAGCGTCCTTTCATCGAGGTCTTTACGCTGGATTCCACCCAGTGCGCCGCCTGTACCTACATGATGGCCGCCGCACAGGCCGCCAAGGACTATTTTGGCGACAAGATCGACATCATCGAGTACAAATATACTATCCGCGAGAACGTGGCCCGCTGCAAGAAGATGGGCATCACCAACCTGCCCACCATGGTCATCAACGGCCAGATCCGCCACGTCTCCATGATTCCAGACGGCAAGGCCCTCCGGGAGGAGATTGAGGCGCTGCTGTAAGCGCCCCGGCACAACTTTGGTTTAGTGCGGAGTGCCCGGCGTACAGCCGGGCGGAAGAAGATTTGCGCAGATCTTCACAGAGATGAATCGATGCCAGTCAGTTCACTTTGCCGCATTAAATATCTCCCTCAGAAACACACAGAGCGCCCGGCTTGGGGAGCCGGGCGCTCTGTGTGTTTCAGCCTGTCAAAAAACCTTGGTTGAACAGAATCGGGCTGTGTCGGGGCGGGGGAGCGCGAGGGGGCAGCCGCCCGCCTCGCGTGGAATCGAATGCCCCG
>CAJFTA010000008.1 GCA_904419835.1 uncultured Pseudoflavonifractor sp.
GGTGTATAGCGTTTGTTTGGTATTCCTTTCGGCATAATAAATCACCCCACTTGTTATTTTCAGTATATCATACTGTCTAACAAATGGGGTGCAGTTCAGTCCAGGTGCACACGGCTCTTTTTTGTTTTCTGATTTACTCGATGGCCCCGAAATTCTCAAAGGGCAGCACCACAAAGATGGCCCGTCCGATGACATACCGCTCGTCAATGACCCCCAGCCGCACATCCCGGCTGTCGTTGGAGTGGTTGCGGTTGTCGCCCATGACAAAGATGCAGCCCTCGGGCACCGTCACCGACGTGATGCTCATGTTGGGGTCGCCGGGCTGGCGCATGGGCTCGCCCAGATAGCTGTCGTCCACCTTCTCGCCGTCCACATAGACGCAGGACGCCTCATAGTCGATCTCCACGGTCTGGCCCTCGGTGGCGATGACCCGCTTCACGATGGGCCCGTCGGCAATCTCGGAGGGCTTGGTGAGCACCACCACATCCCCCTGTCTGGGCGTATACCCCAGCTCCTGGATGATCATCATGTCCTTGTCGTAGAGAGTGGGCTCCATGGAGTGGCCGGACACGTAGATGAACCGGCCCACAAAGGTAAAGACGAGGATAATGCACACCAGGGCCATGACCAGGGCCTGGAGCCAGTCGTACAGCGCCTGGGGCAGGGCGGGGCCCTGCTCCTCCTCTGTCTCAGGTTGCTTTTCTTCCGCCATTGGCTATGCCTCCTAATGGATTGTTTTCATGCGCCCCAGGGGCAGCAGCACCGCTTTGGCCTCTCCCAGCACACAGCGCAGGTCCACTGTGCCCAGGCCGGGATGGCGGCTGTCCGAGGAGTGGTTCCGGTTGTCCCCCATGACAAAGATGCAGCCCTCGGGCACCGTCACGGTCTCAACCGGGCCGGAGAAGTAGGGCTGAGCCATAACCTCCACCACATAGGGCTCCTTCAGCCGCTCGCCGTCCACGGTGACGCTGTTCGCCGTATAGTCGATGACCACGGTCTGGCCCTCCGTGGCGATCACCCGCTTTACAATGGGCTCGTCAAGAAAGTCCTCCCGGGTCAGCACCACAACATCCCCCTGCTCCACGCCGCCCGCGCCGCTGCGCAGCAGCAGCATGTCGCCGTTGCGGAGCGTGGGCTCCATGGAACTGCCCGACACGGTGACCACCCGCCCCAGATAGGTAAAGCAGAGCACCACCGCCACCGAGATGAGCACAAAGGCCTGGAGCCAGATGTAGAGGTCGCCCTTGACGGCGTCCATCCCCTTCAGGCTCTGAATTTCGGGTTTCAGCTCCCGCTTTCCCCGGGCCATGCCCTCATCTCCCGTTCCACAGATAGTTTATTATACCGCGCCCACCCCCGCATTGCAAGAAACAGCCTGCCGAAAAACTTGTTTCGGCAGGCCGCTGTCTGTTTTTGGGTTGTAAATGCACGGGATGCGCGGCGCAGAGCGCCCTCCGTCCGCCGTTCACGAGAGGGAGAGCACCTTTACGTCTTCCGCGCCCCTGAGGCACGCCGCCTCCCGGCTGTGGCAGGTGAAGAGGAGGATCTGCCGCTCCTCCGCCAGCTCCCGCAGCACCTCCAGGGCCAGGGCCATGCGGCTGTCGTCGAAGGCGTCCAGCGCGTCGTCCAGCACCAGGGGCGCCGGGTCCTCGGCGGGCAGGGCCAGGCGGCACACCGCCAGCCGCACCGCCAGATAGACCTGCTCCGCCGTGCCCTGGGACAGCAGCAGGGTCCGCCGGGGCAGAGGGCTGTCCGCCTCCTCGGCGGAGGCCTCCAGCTCCCGGGTCAGGGTCACCCTGCTGTATTTGCCGCCGGTGAGGCGGGCGAGCAGCTCCCCCGCCCTGGCGTTCAGGGCCGGAGAGAACCGGGCCCGGAGCTGGCCGTTGGCCTCATCCAGCCCCTCCAGAGCCAGGGTAAGGGCGGCGTACTCCTCCCGGCGGCGGGACAGCTCCTCGGTCAGCTCCTCCCGCCGGGACTGGAACAGCACCGGGTCTCCCAGGGTGTTCATCTCTCCCTGGGCCATGGCCCGTAGGCTGCGCAGCCGGGTCAGCTCCCCCTCGGCGGAGGAGAGGGCCGCGGCGGCCTCCTGGGGGTCAAAGTGTTCGGGGAGGGCCCCATCCGGGTCCCCCTCCGGCTCAACGGCCTGGGGCCTGGGCAGGCTGGCGGACAGCTTCTCCGCCCCGTCCAGCCGCACCCGGGCGGTGGACAGCCGCTCCTCCAGGTTCAGCGCCCGGGAGATGGCGGCGGACACGCCGAAAAAGTCCCGGACGGCGGGTTCAAAGGTGTGCACCAGGTCCATCAGCGCGCCCGTCAGCTCATCCCGCTGGGCCGTCAGGCGGCGGCGGGAGTCCTCCACCGCCTCGGCGCTCCGCCGGGCCTCCTGGGCGGCCACCCACTTCTCCCGGAAGGCGTTGGCCCGGGCCATGATGTCGTCGGGGTACTCGGCGGAGTACCGGCCCAGCAGCTCCTCCGCCTCGGCGGTCAGCCTGCCCGCCCTGCCCCGGCTCACCGCCAGGGACACCGCCGCGCCAATGACCAGCACCGCCGCGCCGGCGATGGGCAGGATGTACCCGGTCTGAGGCAGCAGGAACCAGCCGGCGGCGGCCAGGGCCGCGCCCGCCACGGCGGAAATCGCCGCCCCCGCCCAGCCGGCCCGGGATGCCCGGGCGGCCTGAACGCGGCACTCGGTGACCCGGGCGCTGTGGCCCGAGGCCTGTTGCCAGGCCTGGTCGGCGGTCATGTCCGGGAAGAGGTCGTCCGCCGTCTCCGCCTGGGCCGCCCGGGCCCTGTCCTCCGCCTCCTGGACCTGGCTCTCGGCCAGCTTCAGGTTGGCGTTCACGGTCTTCAGGTAGGCCAGGTCCTCCTGGGCCCGGCGGAGGGTCTCCCGGTCGGGGGGCGCGCCGTGGCGGTTCTGCTCCGCCTCCAGGGCGGCCACCTCCGCCCGGGCCTTCTCCAGGGCGGCGGCGGCCTCCTCCCACATGCGCCGCCGCTCCTGGTTCTCCCGGCTCTGCCAGGTGGCCAGGGCGGCCTTCAGGCTGTCCCGCCAGGCGGTCAGCTGCTCCAGGTCCCGGCGGGCCTCCTCGGCCTGCCGGGCGGCCTGCTCCTGCCGGGCCAGGGTGTCGTCCAGCACGGCCAGCTCGCTCTCCAGCCGGGGGATCTGGCCGCTCTTGTTGTACTTTCTCCGCCTGAGCCACTCCTTCAGGGTGCTCTCCACCTGGGAGTAGGACACATCCTCCTCACCCGAGGACACCAGGGCGGCGATGCGCCGCTCCAGCTCGGCGTCGGCCGAGATGGCCGCGCCCCCCTGGCCCACAAAGGCGGACTTCTCAAACACGGACCGGGACACGCCCAGAATGGTCTCCCCGCAGTTGGCGGCGGTGAGGCCGGGGACCGGCTCTCCCGTGTCGCTGTACACGGCGGAGAAGGCGCCGAAGGGGGTGCTCCCCCTGGGGCCCCGCCGGATGGTAATCCGTTCCCCCTTCCACTCCAGCTCCAGGGCTCCCTCCATGGCGCTGCCCGACCAGGGCTGGTAGCGGTTCTTTTCAGCAATGTAGTCCTGCCGGTCCCGCTCCCGGGTGGGGATGCCGTAGAGCATGGAGCGCAGGAAGGCGCACCAGGTGGACTTCCCGCTCTCATTGGGGGCCTCAATCAGGTTCAGGCCGGGTCCGGGCTCCAGCACGGCGTGGTTCAGGCGGCCGAAGGTGGCCGTCATCTTGATGATTCTCATGGGCAGCAGTCCTCCCCGTTCTCCAGCGCCGCCAGGCCGAAGCGGACGGCTTTTTCCACTAGGGCCCTGTCCTCGTCGGTGTCCGCCTGGGCCAGCCTGGCCTGCATCTGCCGCAGAAACAGTCCGGTGAGGGTGTCCTCCTCGGCCCGGCTCCACAGGTCCCGGCGGACCCGGGTCCGGTCCCGGAGGGTGACGCTGTAAAAATAGGGCTGGGCCACCGCCTCCAGCGCCTCCAGGTCCAGGCCCTCCACGCCGCTCTCGCCGGTGAGGAGGATGCGGCAGATGTCGTTCTCCCCGTCCCCGGGCAGGGCGGCGGCCAGGGCTTCCGCCGGGTTTTCTCCGCCGGACAGGTCCACGGTGAGCATCCGGTAGCGCCGGCGGCACAGGGGCACGAACCGGGCGGAGACGTTCCCCTTCTCCGCCTCCACCACCAGCACGCCCTTGTCCCCCAGCTCGTCAAAGCCCCGGCCCTCGGGGCAGCCGGGATAGGCCCACCAGGTGTTCCCCTCCCGCTGGAGGCCGGAGCAGGCGTGGATGTGGCCCAGGGCCAGGTAGTCCAGGCCGCTCCCGGCAATGTCCGCCCGGTCAATGGAGCCGTACCGCCCCCTGCCGTCCACATCGCCGTGGAGGACCATCAGATGGAGCCTGCCGTCCTCCGGGGCGGCGAAGCCCTTCAGGGGGGACTGGTCACAGGCCGGGGCGGTGAAAGCCGCGCCGTATACCGTGCAGCCCAGCCCGGGCAGCTCCACCGCCTCCAGGCTGGAGCGGGAAAAGATGTGTACATTCTCCGGCCACGCCCCGGCGCTCCAGGGGGAGCGGGCGGACCAGAAGTCGTGGTTGCCCGGGGCGATGAACACGGGGACCTTCATCTCCCCCAGGGCCCGGGCCAGGGCCTGGACGGTCTCATAACGGGCCTGGTCGCTGTCCAGCAGGTCGCCGGACAGCAGCACCAGGCCGGCCCGCTCCGCCTCGGTCAGCTCGGCCAGGCGGGTGAGGAGCTGCCGCTGCTCCTCCCGCCGCTCTGCCGCCCTCTCGGGGGGCAGGGCGGCAAAGGGCGCGTCCAGATGAAAATCAGCGGCATGGATCAGCTTCAGCATGTCAGTTTCCTCCGGTTTTTTCTTCCGGTCAGTCCCGGATGTCCACCCGTTCCGCGGCCACGCACCGCCTGGTCTCCGTGTCGATGGAGAAGAGCACGCTCTCCAGCTTGCACGCTCCCCCCGCCGACTCGTACCGCTGGGGCAGGCCGCCCAGGAAGCGGTTGATGGACTGCTCGGGGCGGATACCCAGCACCGAGCGGACCGGGCCGGTCATGCCCAGGTCGGTGACAAAGCCGGCGCCCCCGGGCAGAATCTGGGCGTCGGCGGTGGGCACGTGGGTGTGGGTGCCCCACACCGCCTGGACCCGGCCGTCCAGGTAGTAGCCCATGGCCCCCTTCTCGCTGGTGGCCTCGGCGTGGAAGTCCACCACCGCGATGTCGGCGCCGCCCTCCTTCAGGATGCGGTCGGCCACGGTGAAGGGGTTGTCGAAATTGGAGTCCATCTCGCACCGGCCGATGAGGTTCATCACCCCGATGCGGATGCCCCTGGGCCCCTCGTACACCCCCCAGCCCCGGCCGGGTACCCGGCTGGTGTAGTTGGCAGGGCGGAGAATGTACCGGTTCTCGTCCAGAAACGGGGCGATCTGGATGCGGTTCCAGGTGTGGTTGCCCAGGGTGATGACGTCGGCCCCGGCGTCGAAGATCTCCTGGGCCTGCCGGGGCAGGATGCCCACGCCGGAGGCGTTCTCCCCGTTGACCACGGTGAAGTGGACGTCGTGGAGGCGCTTGACCTGGCGCAGGTGTTTGGCGAGGTAGTTCAGGCCGTCGTCGGACACAACGTCCCCCACGGCCAGCAGATTGAGTATCATGGCAGTTCCTCCTGCCGGATGACCAGCTCGTCATAGCCGGTCTCCGGGTCAAATTCCGTGTCAAAGCGGACGCCGGGCAGCTCCAGCACCACGATTTCCGCCGTCGTGTTGACGATGCACCCCGCCATCAGGTGGCCCCCCAGGGTGGTGAGGTCCTCCCGGGACAGGGAGATGTGCAGATGGGTCCGCTTCTCCGACAGGGTGCCCATCAGGGAGACGATCTCCAGCGGTTCGTCCAGCTCTCGCACCGTGACGCCCGAGGCGTCCCGCACCCGGGCCCGGCTGACGCAGCCCACCCCGGAGACCACCGCGGCCGCCGGGATATGGTTCTCTCCGGCGAATTCCTCCAGCTTTTCCAGCAGGTCGTCCCCCCGCCGGAGCCGGAAGCAGTGGGTTTTCATAAAACAGGCCTCCCTTCCGTCCGCCTCTCCGCCGTGGAGATGCTAGGTTTATATTATATGCGATTTTCCCGGCCAGGGCAATGCACTTTCTCCCACCGGCGGCGTTTTTCATTTGCCAGAGGGGACGGAATGGGGTAGAATATTGGGCAGGCGTCCGGCCCTGCCGCGCTTCTTAAAAAGTTCTTAAACCTTTCCGTTCTTGCGGCTTAAAGTTTTCGTGCTAGGATTATTTCAGACATGAGGTGAACGAGTTGTACAACATTCTCATCTGTGACGACGACAAGGACATTGTCTCCGCCCTGGACATCTACCTCACCAGCGAGGGGTACAAGACCTACAAGGCCTACGACGGCCTGGAAGCCCTGAAGATGGTGGACCAGCATGACATCCAGCTGGTGCTGCTGGACGTGATGATGCCCGGGCTGGACGGCATCCGCACCACCGCCAAGCTGCGGGAGAGCAAGAACATCCCCATCATTCTGCTCACCGCCAAGAGCGAGGACTCGGACAAGATTCTGGGCCTGAACATCGGCGCCGACGACTATATCACCAAGCCCTTCAACCCCATTGAGGTCATCGCCCGGGTAAAGAGCCAGCTGCGGCGGTACACCACCCTGGGCGGCCGGGAGAAAATTGAGGACAACGTCATCCGCAACGGCGGCATCGCCCTGGACGACGGCGCCAAGTCGGTGACGGTGGACGGGGAGAGCGTGTCCCTCACCCCCATTGAGTACAACATCCTCAAGCTGCTGCTCAGGAGCCCGGGCCGGGTGTACTCCACCAGCCAGATCTACGAGCAGGTGTGGAACGACCCCTCCCTGGGCTCGGAGAACACGGTGGCGGTGCACATCCGCCACCTGCGGGAGAAAATCGAGATCGACCCGGCCAACCCCCGGTACATCAAGGTGGTGTGGGGCCTGGGCTATAAGATGGAGAAGCTGTGAGCGGCGGCTTCTCCGGCAAATCAACGGACAGGAGCTGATTTCTGTGAGAAGCCTCAATTTCAATCCGGTGTCCCGGGTGGGGGTCTTTCTCCTGACCATGGTGGTGCTGGCGGCGGCCCTCCTCTCCGGCCTGGTCACCGCCGCCAACTGGGACGACCTGTGGACCGGCGGCGACTACTACAACAGCGCCACCGCCCATGAGGACATGTACGCCGACCTGAACCAGGTGGAGCAGCTGGTGGATCTCCTGCTGCGGGAGCGCTGGACCGGAGACCTGTCCTACCTGGAGGAGCAGCAGCTCAGCGGCCTTCAGGAGCGGCTGTCCGCCGGAAACACCAACTTCCGCTACCAGGTCCACGACCAGTCCGGCGCTCTGCTGGCCAGCAACCTGAATGGGGCCTCCCTGGAGGACAGCGCCGGCGCACAGATCACCACCGCCGCCACCCTCACCTATGGTGACGACCTGGCCTATGACGACTACACTTATTACGCCGAGGATCTGGACCGATATGTCCGCATGGTGCGTACGGAGGATGGCTATGTGACCTGCGACCCGGCGGACAGCGCGGGATACTACAACGCCTACGGCTACTACTCTGACGGCTACGATTTCGAGGGCTATGACAGCAGCTTTGACACCCGCATCAAGCGGGAGGAGCTGGTCATCCAGGCGGGCATCGCCAGCCCCATGGCCGTCTCGGACCGCTACTCTCAGAGCCGCGTTGCTTACACCCAGCTCCAGGGCCGTCTGCCCTATGTGGCCCTGGCCGCCCTGGTGTTCAGCCTGCTGAGCCTGGCGGGCATCCGCAGCCTGCTGCTGGACTGCTGCCGCCGGCGGGAGGACGGCTCCGTGCCTCTCACCTGGCAGGAGCGCATCCCCTACGACGTGTACCTGCTGGCGGACTTCTTCCTGGCCGCCGCCCTGCTCTCCGCCGGAGATCAGGTGTCCTATGTGTACAACCAGGGCAACACCCGCCTCTATGTGATGGCGGGCCTGGCCGTGTTCGTCATGGCGGGGGCCGCCCTTATCCTGGGGCTGCTGATGACCACCGCCGTCCGCCTGAAAAACCACACCCTGCTGCGGTCCATGCTGCTCTGGCGGCTTCTCTCCGGTCTGGTGCACGGCCTGTCCAAAATGGTGCACGGCTGGTCCATGAGCCGCCGGACCGTGACCCTCTTTCTCCTCTACCTGCTGGGTACCCTGCTCACCGGCCTGACCGTGGTGCTCATTCCGGTGTATCAGGGCTTTGTGCTCTGGTGCCTGTGCCGCTGGGCCAGGCAGTGGCGGGCCATCCGGGCGGGCACGGCGGAGATTGTGGGCGGCAGTCCGGAGACCAAAATCGACACCAGGGGCATGTACCGGGACCTGCGGGAGCACGCCGAGCAGCTCAACGACCTTGGCGCGGCGGTGAGCGCGGCGGTGGACCAGCGGATGCAGTCGGAGCGCTTCAAGGCCGAGCTCATCACCAACGTGTCCCACGACCTGAAGACCCCCCTCACCTCCATCATCAACTATGTGGACCTGCTGAAAAAGGAGCCTTTGGACAACCCCAAGGCGGTGGAGTACCTGGAGGTGCTGGACCGGAAGAGCCAGCGGCTGAAAAAGCTGACCGAGGACCTGGTGGAGGCCAGCAAGGCCTCCACGGGCAATCTGCCCGTCAGCCTGGAGCGGCTGGGCATTGTCCAGTTTGTGGGCCAGGCGCTGGGCGAGTACGAGGAGCGGTTCCAGGCCCACAACCTCACAGCGGTGCCCACCCTGCCCCAAGATGAGCTGTTCATCTGGGCCGACGGCCGCCACCTGTGGCGGGTCATCGACAATCTCTTCTCCAACTGCTGCAAGTACGCCCTGGAGGGCACCCGCATCTACCTGGACGTGACACGCTGGGAGGGCATGGTGACCCTGTCGGTGAAGAACATCTCCCGCCAGCAGCTCAACATTCCCCCTGAGCGTCTGATGGAGCGGTTTGTCCGGGGCGAGGAGTCCCGCACCACCGAGGGCTCCGGCCTGGGCCTGTCCATCGCCCGCAGCCTGACCGAGCTCCAGGGCGGCACCTTCCGGCTGGACATCGACGGGGATCTCTTCAAGGCCGCCGTCTCCTTCCCCGAGGCGGTGGCTCTGCCCGAGCCCGTCCCCGACCTGCCCTCTGAGCCGGAAAACGGCCCCGGCTCCCTGGACCACAGCGCATAAACCATCTCCGGCACGGGACAATATCCCGTGCCGGAATTTTTTTGCTTTTTGGGGCCTTTCCCTCTTTTCAAATTTCCTGTTATATGGTATGATTTAAACAGGAATTATTCTTGTTAATGAGGTGAGCATATGTACGACATCATTATCATCGGCGCCGGCCCGGCGGGCCTGACCGCCGCCATCTACGCCAAGCGGGCCGGGTACTCCGCCCTGCTTCTGGAGGGGGGCACCCCCGGCGGCCAGGCGGCCACCACGCCGGACATTGAGAACTGGCCGGGCAGCAAGCAGGTCTCCGGGCCGGACTTCGCCATGAATCTCTACGAGCAGGCCCAGTCCCTGGGCACGGACATCCGCTTTGAGCGGGTGGCCGCCCTGGCCGACCAGGGCGCATACAAGACCGTGACCACCGGCGGAAACACCTATGAGGGCCGGACGGTGATCATCGCCAACGGCGTCCGCCGCCGGAAGCTGGAGGTGCCCGGCGAGGAACGGCTGGCCGGCCGGGGCGTGAGCTACTGCGCCACCTGCGACGGCAACTTCTTCCGGGGCAGGGACACGGCGGTGGTGGGCGGGGGCAACACCGCCCTGGAGGACGCCCTCTTCCTGGCCAACATCTGCCCCAACGTGTACCTGATCCACCGGCGGGATACCTTTAAGGCGGAGCGGCATCTCATCGACGCCCTGGCCGCCGCGCCCAACATCCACGTGCTCCTCTCCCACAGGGTGGTGGAGGTTCAGGGGGAGCAGTCTGTGACCTCCCTGCTGGTGGAGGGGCCGGAGGGCAGGCGCTCCCTGCCGGTGGCGGGGGTGTTCGCCGCCGTGGGTCTGGTCCCGGACAACCAGGTCTTCTCCCCGCCCCTGGAGCTGGACGGCGCGGGCTATATTGTGGCGGGGGAGGACACCTGCACCAACGTGCCCGGCGTCTTTGCCGCCGGGGACACCCGGGTGAAGGACCTGCGCCAGCTGGTCACCGCCGCGGCGGACGGCGCTTCCGCCGCCTCCCAGGCGGGCCGCTACCTCCAGTCCGCCCAATAAACAGCAAATATGCGCCCTGGAAACAGCTGTTCCCAGGGCGCACTGTCTGCCTAGAATATGGAGCCCACTGCCGTCAGGCTGCCGGCCAGATCGGCCCGGTAGCCGGCCCGGCCTGGGTGAAGGCTGTTGATGACAACGCCGTCGTCCCCCGCCCGGGCGGTGGCGTGGATGTACCGCCCGTCCCCCAGATACATGGCCACATGGCCGGGGAAGAAGAGCAGATCTCCGGGACCCATCTTCTCCCTGGGGATGGGCCGGATGGGGTAGCCCTCCCTGATGGCCGCGTCCCGCCAGATGATCACCCCGCAGAGCAGATAGGCCATGGAGCACAGACCGGAGCAGTCGATGCCCATGGGGGTCTTGCCGCCCCAGCGGTAAGATACGCCCCGGTAGGCCAGGGCGGCATCCACCAGGGCGGCGCGCATGGCCGCCTCGTCCTTATGGACGGGCGCGGTGTGGAGCTGCCCCAGAACGCTGCTGCGGAGATACCCCTCCTGCCCGCCGGGGAGCAGCACCCGCTGCCAGCCCTCCCGCTCTTCCCCGCTCGGGGCCACGATATCCCCCCGGACCAGGGACGCCGCCGGCCAGGCCGCCACGTCGGGAAAGGCCAGCACGTCGCAGGTCCCCCGGAGCACCACCTTCTTCTCCCGGCCCGCCCATCGCTCCGCTGTCTCCTCGCCGAAGAGGAGGCACTCCTCCGGAGCATAGCCAGTGTAGCCGTAGTGGGTGCGCACCAGCTTCCAGGCGGTCCCCGTGTCCTCCAGCACCTCCACGATCATGCCCCCCAGGGCCTCGTCCGCCCGCCCGCACCGGCAGGACGGCCCGCTCATCAGCGGGCAGATAGGTGCTGTCACAACCGCTCTCATCATTCGCCCTCCCCTCTCCGGGCCGCCGCCCGGGGTCCTTCCCTCTATGGATACGAGGGTAGCACAGATTCCATGCCCTGTAAAGCTGCACAAATCAGGACCAAAATGATTCAGAATTTTCCTTTTTATTATCCTGTGTTACTTGGCAGAGACGTAAAAATATGGTATGCTTCTGAAAAGTCCGCTTTATCGTACATATTTTGCGCTATAATGGTATGGAAAGGGGGGATGCGCCATGGCGAGAGGCGCGAATCAAAAGCTCAAGCTGCCGCTGCTGGAGCGGGCCCTGCTCCGTGAGACCGACGAGGACCACCCCATGACCGTCCAGCAGCTCATCAGCACTCTGGAGGCCCATGAGGTGGGGGCGGAGCGCAAGAGCATCTATGACGACATGGACGCCCTGCGGGAGCTGGGGCTGGACGTCCAGAGCCGGAAGGGGAAGTCCCCCGGCTGGTTTATCGGCGGAAGGCTCTTCGAGCTGGCCGAGCTGAAGCTGCTGGTGGACGCGGTGCAGTCCTGCAAATTCATCACCCGGCGCAAATCGGACGCGCTGATCCACAAGCTGGAGAGCCTGACCAGCCGCCATCAGGCCCGCTCGCTCCAGCGGCAGGTCTATGTGTCGGGCCGGGTGAAGGCCATGAACGAGAGCGTATATTACAACATCGACAAGCTCCACAGCGCCATTGCCACCGGCAAGTCGGTGACCTTCCGGTACTTTGAGTACAATGTCCGAAAGGAGAAGGTCTTCCGGCGGGAGGGGCGCCGCTATCAGGTGAGCCCCTACGGGCTGATCTGGGACAATGAGAACTACTATCTGGCCGGGTTCGACCACCTGCACCGGGAGATGCGGCATTACCGGGTGGACAAGATGGCCGAGCTGGCGGTGACCTGCCTGCCCCGGCTGGGGGACGAGAGCTGCCTGGACTTCGACCTGTCCACCTACGCCCAGAAGCATTTCGGCATGTTCCGCGGCCGGGAGGCTCAGGTGACGCTGCGCTGCCGGAACCAGCTGGTGGGCGTGGTATTGGACCGGTTCGGCCAGGATGTGATTCTGGTCCCCGACGGGGACGACCACTTCACTGTTACAGTGCGCGCGGTAGTGAGCCCCCAGTTCCTGGGCTGGCTCTTCGGCCTCGGCTCCGGCGCGGAGCTGCTCTCCCCCGACTGGGCGGTGGATGCCTTCCGCGACCAGCTGCACAGCCTGGAGTACGCCCTCCCTCCGCTCCGGCCGGCGGAGGCCATGGGCCGGTAAGCCGCCCCCTTCTCTTTCCCGGTCCTGTCCCAACCGACTTCTCACGGAAAGGAGATATTCCCATGGCAGAACGGATTTTGATTGTGGATGATGAAGACAAGCTGCGGGCCCTTGTGGCAAAGCATGCCCGCCACGCGGGCTATGAGATCGCCGAGTGCGCCGACGGGTGTGCCGCGGTGGAACGCTGCCGGGAGGGCGGCATTGATTTGGTCGTCCTGGATATCATGCTCCCCGGCCTGGACGGCTACGAGGTCCTTCGGGCCATCCGCACCTTCTCCGACGTACCTGTGCTCATGCTCTCCGTCCACGGAGAGGAACAGGATAAGGTGCGGGGCTTTAAGCTGGGAGCGGACGACTACATGGTCAAGCCCTTCTCGCCCCGGGAGCTGATTTACCGGCTGGCCGCCCTGCTCAAGCGGCGGCGCGCCGCCTCCGTCCCCGCCGCCCCTGTCCTGGGTACCGGCGGCCTGGTGGTGGATCCGGCGGCCCGCCGGGTCTTGGTGGACGGCCGGCCTGTGGAGCTCTCCCCCAAGGAGTTCGACCTGCTCCTTCAGCTGGTCTCCCACCCGGGCACCGCCATGCCCCGGCATACTCTGCTGGAGGCGGTCTGGGGCCCCGACCGCCCCAAGGGCGAGCGCACCCTGGACACCCACATCAAGCAGGTCCGCCGTGCCATCGGCCCCTACGCCGAGCGGATTGTCACCCTCCGGGGTGTGGGGTACCGCTTCGACAACACGCCCGGCCGCTTCCCCTGAATCCGGGCCATAACACCGCCGCAATCAGCCTGCCGTCTCTCCCGGCAGGCTGATTTTTTTGGGTCAGTCGATGATGTCCCAGGCCACGCTGTGGGGCTGGGAGCGGTATTTTGCCGGCGGCTGGCCGTAGTGCTTCTGAAAATCCCGTGCAAAGCTGCTGTGGGAGGGAAAGGCGAACTGCACCGCCGCCTCGGCCACGGTGATATCGGTGGTCAGCAGCATATACCGGGCGGCCCGCAGCTTCTCCCGCAGGATGTACTCCTTCAGAGTCATGCCTGTCTGGCGGTGGAAGAGGGCGGAGAGGTAGTTGGGGGACAGTCCGCAGTGCCGGGCCAGCTCGGCCACGGTGATTTTGAAGTGCAGGTGCTTGGAGACATAGTCCCGGCAGGCCACCACCGCTGGAACCTGGGACAGCCGGCTGTCCCTCACCCGGGAGGCAAAGTCCACCCCGGCCCGGTGGAACAGCTCATACACCGCCCTGGGGTCATCCATCCGGTGGACCACGCAGAGGTAGGCGTCGGAGAGGCTGTACGCGATCTCCTGGTCCAGGCCGCCCTCAATGGCAAAGCGGGTATAGAGGGTTATCGCCACAATAAAGGCACAGCGCCACTGGTCCAGCTCGCTCTGGGCCATCATGCCCATGGAGGCGCTGCACCCATAGCTCTGGCCGCTGTAGAGCTGGGCCAGCTGCTCCGGCCTTCCCTCTTTTACATAGAGAAACTGCAGCGTCTCCTCCTGGTAGTTCTGGTGGAACTCCAGATTCTCCCGCCGCTGTGCCACCAGCCGGTCCATAATGGCCTCCACTTCCGGCGGCGTAATGGGGCTCTTTTCCGGTTCGCTCACGGTATTCCCTCCATTTTCACCAATTTCGCATGCTTAAATTTATTATATATGGACATTTTTATATGTAAAGTAGATTTTTTGTATTAAGAGTAGAAATCGTGTATCTATTTTTCCTTTCTGTCGGTATTCTTTTTCTGCAATGTGTACGGACACATGGCAGAAAAAAGGAAGGAGAAATGAAAATGGAGCAATCGAAAGCAAAAAAGCCCCTGAGTAAGGGCGCTAAAATCGGCATCGGTGTGGCCATTGCCGTGGTGGTGCTGCTGGCGGCCGTTCTGGTCTACGCCTTTGTCATCACCAATTCCGGCTACTGGTTCCTGTCCAAGTTCAAGGCGGACACCCCCGAGCAGCAGATGTCCTACACCTCCGCCAGCGATACCTCCCAGACCATCGCCGACGAGGGCTTTGTCCTCATGCAGAACAATGAGGACCTGATGCCTCTGGCCACCTCTGCCGAGAACAAGACCAAGATCAACGTGTTCGGCATGCGTGCCGTGCAGCTGGCGTACAACGCCGGCGGCTCCGCCGCCTCCGTGGTTGACAAGTGCGTCCGTCTGGAGGACGCCATGGCCGAGGGCAACTACGAGCTCAACCCCGACCTGCTCAACCTCTACTATAACTACTACAAGACCGGCAAGGCCTCCATCGCTCCCACCGAGGCCCCCGGCAACAGCAGCGCCTCTGAGTTCATCACCGAGCCCAGCAACATCACCGTCCCCGATGTGCCCGGCGATATCCTCACCGACACCTCCCTCTATGACGACGGTCGCTCCATCCTGGACCATGCCTACGACTACTCCGACGTGGCCATGATCTTCATCGGCCGTGGCGGCAGCGAGGTCTTTGACTTCACTCCCTCCCTGCTTCAGCTCTCCGAGGACGAGGCCTCCATGGTGGACGCCGTGTGCTCCAAGTTCGACAAGGTCATCCTGGTGCTCAACACCGCCAACGCCATGGAGCTGGATTTCCTGCGGGATTATCCCCAGATCAAGAGCGTCCTGTGGATTGGCTACCCCGGTGAGGCCGGCATCCACTCCCTGGTGCGCATCCTCAGCGGCGAGGTGAACCCCTCCGGCCGCCTGGCTGACACCTGGCTTGTGGATAACCTGGCCACCCCCGCCGCCAACAACTACCTCCAGCTGGAGTCCGACGGCACCTGGAACGCCAACAGCTACCACTACACCAACGCCCCCGACGACGCCGGCTACTTCACCCAGTACAGCGAGGGCATCTACGTGGGCTACAAGTACTTTGAGACCCGCCACGACACCGACGAGAGCTATGACTACGACAGCGAGGTCATGTTCCCCTTCGGCTCCGGCCTGTCCTACACCACCTTTGACAAGGATATCATGGCCATCAACGAGGAGAACGGCGTGATCACCGTCCGGGTGGAGGTCACCAACACCGGCGACGTGGCCGGCAAGGACGTGCTGGAGATCTACTACAATCCCCCCTACACCGGCGCCATTGAGAAGTCCACCGTGAATCTGGTGGCCTTCAAGAAGACCAACCTGATTGAGCCCGGCGCCACCGAGTACTACTCCATCGAGTTCAACGTGGAGGACATGGCCTCCTACGACTACAAGACCAACCAGGCCTGGACCCTGGAGGCCGGCGACTACATCATCTCCCTGCGCAACAACGCCCACGACGTGGTGGATGAGGAGACCTGGACCCTGGCCAACGACATCATCTACAACGATGCCAACGACGGCAAGCGCTCCTGTGATCTGGTGTCCGTCACCAACCTGTTTGACGACGCCATGGGTCCCGACGACTTCCTGACCCGTGAGTGGAACCAGGACAGCCGCGCCTTCACCGGCCCCAAGGAGGAGGATTTCACCGCTTCCCAGGCCGTTCTGGACGCCATTTCCGGCTACTCCGCCCCCACCGACGCTGAGCTGGGCCTGACCGAGGCCGACATGCCCGCTGTGGGCGTGACTCTGGACACCCCCATCATGCTCTCCGACATGAAGGGCGTGGCCAAGGACGACCCCAAGTGGGACGAGTTCGTCTCCCAGCTGACCCTGGACGAAATGGCCCTGCTCTCCGGCAACGGCGCCTGGCACATTGAGGGCCTGGAGCGTCTGGGCGTGCCCTTCACCCGCACCCCCGACGGCTCCGTCTGCGTGGGCGCCTCCACCTACTCCGGCGCCATCATGGGCACCGACGCCGCCGGCATCACCTACCCCTGCCCCGTGGTCACTGCCTCCTCCTGGAATGAGGACATCGCCTACATGATGGGCACCAGCGCCGGCAGCGAGGCCCAGGTCAACGGCTATGCCGGCTGGTATGCCCCCGCCATGGACACCCACCGCACCGCCTTCAACGGCCGCAACTTTGAGTACTACTCCGAGGACAGCCTGCTCTCCGGCACCATCGCCTCTAACGTGGTCCGGGGCGCCACCGACAAGGGCGTCATCTGCTTCGTCAAGCACTTCGCCCTCAACGAGCGCGAGTCCAACGACCGCAACCAGCTCTTCTCCTGGTGCAACGAGCAGGCCATGCGGGAGATCTATCTGAAGCCCTTTGAGATGGCCATCAAGGAAGGCGGCTCCCTGGGCGTCATGTCCTCCTTCAACTACATCGGTACCGAGTGGGCGGGCGCCAACTCCACCCTGCTCACCGACCTGCTCCGCGACGAGTGGGGCTTTGAGGGTCTGGTCATCACTGACGCCCATGTCTACCCCTACATGGACACCATCCTCATGTCCTACGCCGGCGGCGACCTGTCTCTGGACGCCGTGGGCGCCTGGGCTCCCTTCGATTCCCACGCCGGTCAGCTGCTGGATGCCGCCAAGAACCCCGACACCCAGATCGGCATGACCCGGAACCTGTTCCGCGCCAGCAAGAACATTCTCTACGCCGTCTGCCAGACCTGGGCGGTGGAGTAATTCCCCTCTATCCACGCAAAAGCGCGGCCCCATATGGGGCCGCGCTTTTTTGTTATTCCGTGTATCCGAACAGTCCCCGGACCGACACGTCTCCGGCGTTGACAATCTCCCGGCTTCCGTCGGCCCGGCGGACGATGAGGGAGAAGTCCCCGGCCAGGTCCTCGGCCACGCCGGTGAAGCTGTCGTTGCCCCGAAATACCCGCACCTGCCTGCCCAGGGTGAGGCAGTCCCTGCGGTAGCGCTCATACCAGCTGTCCCGCCGGGCGGGAAAGTCCCGGTACATGTCGTCCAGCGCGGCCAGCAGGGCGGCGGCCAGGTCGGTGCGGCGGGGCGCCTTCCCCAGGACCTGGGCCAGGGAGACGGCCACCGGCGCGGCCACAGGGCCGAAATCGGCCGCCTGCTGGCTCACATTGATTCCAATGCCCACCGCCGCGTACTGGAGGCTGGCGCTCTCCCCCTCCAGGCCCAGCTCGGTGAGGATGCCGCACAGCTTCCGCCCCTGGAGCACCAGGTCGTTGGTCCACTTGATGCCCGGCCGGACGCCGCACACCTCCTCCACCGCGTCACACGCCGCCACCGCCGTCCAGGCTGTCAGCTGGGGCAGCTGGTCCAGGGCGCACGAGGGACGCAGCAGCACGGAGCAGTACAGCCCCTTCCCCGCCGGGGACTCAAACTGCCGCCCCCGGCAGCCCCGGCCGCCGGTCTGCCCGTCGGCCAGCACCGCCAGGCCCTCCTCCCGGCCCGCCAGGGCCTGCCGCTTGACCTCGCTGTTGGTGGAGTCCACGGTGGGCAGGCAGATGAGCGCCCGCCCAATCAGCCGCCCCGCCAGGGTGCCGGACAGCTCGCCGGCGCTGAGCAGATCGGGGGATGTCTCCAGCCGGTAGCCCCGGTTGGGGGCGGAGGAGATGACATACCCCTCCTGCCGGAGGGCCTCCACCGCCTTCCATACCGCCGCCCGGGACACCCCCAGGCGTTTGCTCATGGTCTCCCCCGACAGGGGCCCCTCCCTCTGCTTCAGCAGCGCCAGCACCTCGTCCCGCAGCACAGCCCTCTCTCCTTTTCCTGTTTTGTGTTCCATTGTATCCCCATGCCCCGCCCCCGTCAACCGCAATTGTAACCTGTTTCGAAAAATTAGTTGACAATTCCCCAATTGTAAACTATTCTATTTTATAGGTTTACAATCGTCCCGGCTCCTCCGCCGGGAGAGAGGAGCGCGCTATGAAGACAAGAAATCTGGTCCTCACCGGGGTGATGGCCGCCCTGCTGGCCGTCTGCGCCTGGATTTCCATCCCCACGGCGGTGCCCTTCACCCTCCAGACCATGGGGGTGTTCCTGGCGGTTGGACTGCTGGGCGGAAAGCTGGGCTCCCTGTCCGTGGGGGTGTATCTGCTGCTGGGGGCGGTGGGGCTGCCCGTATTCTCCCACTTCACCGGCGGCATCGGGGCCCTTGTGGGCACCACCGGCGGCTATCTGCTGGGCTTCCTGCTCATCGCCCTGGTGATGTGGGCCGCCGAGGCCCTGCTGGGCAAGGGGCCCATGGTCTACCTGGGCTCCGCTGTTGTGGGTCTGGCGGTGTGCTACCTGTTCGGCTCGGTGTGGTACCTGTACCTCTACTCCGCCGGCGGCGCTTCGGCGGACATGCTGACCGTGCTGGGCTGGTGCGTGTTCCCCTTCATTGTGCCCGACCTCATCAAGCTGGCCCTGGCCTTTGTCCTCTCCCGGCGGCTGGCTCCGGCCCTGTCCAGACAGCGAACCTGACCGGGCATATCCTGTCCCCCTCCCCCATATAGATAGTGCAGAGACTGAAAGGGAGGGACCTGCCATGCCCTATGATGAAAAATCCATCCGTACCGACGCGCCCCACCACCTGATTCTGGAGGGCCGGGAGCAGCTCTCGGTCTCCGGCGTGGAGGAGGTGGAGAGCTTTGATGAGACCCAGATTGTCATGTACACCACCAAGGGGACGCTGATTGTCCGGGGTGGGGACCTGCACATTGAGAAGCTGAGCCTGGACGGCGGCGACCTGAAGGTGGAGGGGGAGATCGACTCTCTCACCTATGAGGACAGCGGCCGGGACAAGGGCGGACTGTTCTCCCGGCTGTTCCGCTGAGGGGGCGGCCTATGGAGATCTCGGTGGCCGGGCAGGCCTTCTCTCTGGCGGCCGCCCTGGTGCTGGGGGCCCTGGTGGGCGTGCTCTACGACCTGTTCCGGGTGCTCCGGGTCCGGGTGCGCCTGCCCCTGCTGGGGGGCGCGCTGGACCTGCTGTTCTGGCTGGCGGTGACCGTCTCCCTCTTCGTGTTCACCATCGCTGTGGGAGACGGCCGGGTCCGGCTCTTCCACATCGGCGCCATCTTCCTGGGCGCGGTTGGGTATTTCCTCCTGCTCAGCCGCTGGGCCCTGAAGCTGGGCTATCTGCTGGCCGATCTGGCGGGCCTTTTGTGGCGTTTTGTCCTTCTGCCGGTGACACTGCTGACCGCTCTGGGTAAAAAATTTAAAAAACTTGCGAAAAATCACTTTCATTATAAGCGGAGATGGTATAAAATAAAGCAGATACCCGAAGAGATGGCGCAAGCTGCCCGCAGACGGGCGGCACGCGGAGAAGGAGGAGCCGGATATGAAGGTCAAACGTGCAGGACTGCTCACCAAGATCGTCGTACTGGCGCTCCTCATCGGCCTGTCCATCGCCCTGCTGGATCTGCGGAGCCGGCTGGAGGATGCCCAGGCCCAGAAGGCCGCGCTGACCGCTCAGGTGGACGCCCAGACTCAGGTCAACGCCGACCTGTCCGACGCCGTGGAAAACAGCGATGACCCCAAGCGTCAGCAGGATATTGCGCGGGATTCCCTGGGCCTTGTGCTCCCCGGCGAAAAGATTCTGCGGATTACTGAGTAGCCCATCTCCGGGTGAATTTTTAAGGAGGATATATCGGTCAGTATGGAGTTTGGTGTTGGTTCTATCCTGGAGGGTAAGGTTACAGGTCTTACAAAATTCGGCGCGTTCGTCTCGCTGCCCGAGGGCAAGTCCGGCCTCGTGCACATTTCCGAGATCGCCTATTCCTATGTGAATGACGTCAAGGACTACTTAAAAGAGGGTCAGGAGGTCAAGGTCAAGGTCATCGGCATTGACGAGAACGGCCGCATCAACCTCTCCATTAAGAAGGCAATGGATCCTCCTCCCCGCCCCGCCGGTCAGGGCCGGCCCATGGGCGGCGCCCGTCCCGCCGGCGGCGGACGGCCCGGCGGCTTCAGCCGGGGTCCCGCGGCTCCCCGCGAGCCCGCCAGCTTTGAGGACAAGCTCAAGCAGTTTATGCAGGCCTCGGACAGCAAGCTCTCCGAGCTCCATTACACGGAGAAGCGGAGCAGCAACCGCCGCGGCGGCCGGAAATAAGGTTTTATCACCCCGCAGCCTGCCGGACCCCTCGGTCCGGCAGGCTGCTTCCATTTCTCCCCCAGGGCAAAAAAAGAACGCCCGGTAACGGGCGTCCAAGGTGCGCGGGAGAATGGAATGAGTTCCCTTGCTGGAATTGAGATGGATTGCATATTGGATGAGCTGCAAGCATAATATAACTCTTTTTCCTATATTTGTCAAACACTACTTTTGTCGAAAGGACGGGATTTCCTTGCTGATCATCAACGGAATTCTGCACACCATGGACGGCCCCATCATTGAAAACGGCTTTGTCCACGTGGAGGAGGGCAAGATTGCGGCCGTGGGCCCCATGTCCGCCCTGCCCGACGGCGTGGACCAGGACGTGGTGGACGCCGCCGGCGGCCACGTCTACCCCGGTCTGGTGGACGCCCACTGCCACCTGGGCATGTTCGGCGATTCTCTCGGCTTTGAGGGAGACGACGGCAACGAGTCCACCGACCCCTGCACCCCCCACCTGCGGGCCATCGACGCGGTCAACGCCCTGGACCGCTGCTTTTCTGACGCCCGTGCCGGCGGCGTCACCTGCGTGCTCACCGGCCCCGGCAGCGCCAACCCCATCGCCGGCCAGTTCGCCGCCCTCAAGACCAACGGCCGCTGGGTGGACCAGATGATTATCACCGCCCCTGTAGCCATGAAATTCGCCCTGGGCGAGAACCCCAAGAATGTGTACAACGACCGGAAGGAGACCCCGGTCACCCGTATGGCCACCGCCGCCATCATCCGGGAGAACCTGTCCAAGGCCCTGGAGTACATGGACAAGCAGAACAAGGCCGACGAGGACCCGGACACCGACATGCCCGATTTTGACGCCAAGATGGAGGCCCTGGTGCCCGTGCTCAAGGGCACTCTGCCCGTCCACTGCCACGCCCACCGGGCGGACGACGTGGCCACCGCCGTGCGTCTGGCCAAGGAGTTCGGCCTGCATCTGGTGGTGGTCCACGGCACCGAGGCCTATCTCATCTCCGACCTGCTGGCCCAGGAGGGCATCCCCGTCATCACCGGCCCCTGCCTCACCGACCGCAGCAAGCCCGAGCTGGGCGGCCAGAACCAGGAGAACCCGGTGATTCTGGCCAAGGCCGGTGTGAAGGTGGCCATCTGCACCGACCACCCGGTCATCCCCATCCAGTACCTGCCCATCTGCGCCGCCATGGCGGTGCGTGCCGGCATGGACGAGGAGGACGCTCTGGCCGCCATCACCATCAACCCGGCGGTCATCGCCGGTATCGACAGCCGGGTGGGCTCCCTGACCCCCGGCAAGGACGCGGATATCGTCCTCTCCACCGGCCACCCCCTGGACTGGAAGAGCAAGGTGGAGCAGGTGTACATCGGCGGCGTCCGGGTCCGCTGAGGAGGTGCCGCCATGCGTGAAATCCGGTTTGACGACATTGTAACCGCCGTACGGGACGCCTGCATCCGGGCCAACACCGTGCTGCCCGACGACCTGTGCGGCGCCATTCGCTCCGCCGCAGAGACCGAGGAGTCCCCGGTGGGCCGTGCCATCCTGGGCGACCTGGAGGAGAACTTCACCTTTGCCGCCCAGCGGGGCCTGCCCATCTGCCAGGACACGGGCATGGCGGTGGTCTTTCTGGAGCTGGGCCAGGAAGCCCACATCACCGGCGGTCTGCTGGAGGACGCGGTGAACGAGGGCGTCCGCCGGGGCTATCTGGAGGGTTCCCTCCGGTGCTCGGTGGTGCGGGACCCCCTCCGCCGGGAGAACACCGGGGACAACACCCCCGCCGTCCAGTACCTGCGCCTCACCGAGGGCGACCGGCTCACCATCACCGTGGCCCCCAAGGGCTTCGGCAGCGAGAACATGACCAAGCTGAAGATGTTCACTCCCGCCGCCGGACGGCAGGAGATTGTGGACTTTATCGTGGAGTCGGTGTCCCTGGCCGGTTCCAACCCCTGCCCGCCTGTGGTGGTGGGCGTGGGTCTGGGCGGCACCTCCGACCGGGCAGCCCTGCTGGCCAAGCGGGCTCTGCTCCGCAGCGTGGACACCCACAGCTCTGACCCCTTCTACGCGGAGATGGAGGCGGAGGCCCTGGAGCGCATCAACGCCCTGGGCATCGGCCCTCAGGGTCTGGGCGGCCGCACCACCGCCCTGTCGGTGGCCATCCTGCCCGCCCCCACCCACATCGCCGGTCTGCCCTGCTGCGTTAACCTGGGCTGCCACGTCACCCGCCACGCCGGCGTAACACTTTGATTGTTTTTGTCCGTTGTTCACAAATTGTTGTAGCTTTTTCTTTGTAGTGTGGTATAATTAAGACAAGGAAGCCGGACCACTCCGCTTCCAACGAGTGCCCTCCCCAAAGGGCGGAAGGAGCTGACAACTATGAAGTTCGTGTTCACAGACAAGAAGGTCAACCTGCCCCGCAAGGTGCATGCCTATGCCGAGAAGAAGGTGGGCAAGCTGGACCGTTATTTTAAGGCGGACGCGGAGGCCGCCATCGTCTTCAGTGTTGAAAAGGACCGGAACAACGTAGAGCTGACCATTCGCTCCGCCGGTACCATCATCCGCGTGGCGGAGAGCACCTCCGATATGTTTGCCACCATCGACGCCGCCGTGGCCTCTGTGGAGCGCCAGCTGCGTAAGAATAAGGCCCGCCTGGAGAAGCGCCTGCGTCAGGACGCCTTTGTCCGCTCCGTGGACGAGGAGGAGATCTCCTCCTTTGTCCCTGACACCGAGGAAGAGGAGTTCCGCATTGTCCGCACCAAGAAGTTCCCCATCCGGCCCATGAGCGTGGAGGAGGCCATTCTCCAGATGAATCTGGTGGACCACACCTTCTTCGCCTTCCGGGACGCCGACGCCGACGGCACCTTCGCCGTGGTGTACAAGCGCAACGACGGCGGCTACGGCCTCATCGTGGACGAGCCGTAACAACAGCATACAGCGAGGCGGCCGCCCTTTCGGGCGGCCGCCTCTTTTTACTATGGTTTCTGCGGTGCGATGCTGGCGGTATCATATTGCTTCAGAATCAGGTCATAGGCCTCCTGGGGGGTGACCCCGTCCAGGTCATACTGCACCACCACGTTTTCGCTCTCATAGTAGACCGAGAAGTCTCCACGCCAGCTGTCCACGTCGCCGCTGTCGTCGTCCACGTAGCGCATCCGGGCGGCGACCACCTCGGGGGTCACGTCCTCAATGGCGAACACCGGGCGGCCAAACTCCTGCCAGTATTCCTCGGGCACCGAGTCGGCGTAGGGGATGGTGTACAGGCTCACGTCGTATTTCTCCCGATCCGCCGGGTCGGTGATGGGGAAGTCCCCCCAGGTGCTGGCATCCCAGATGTCGATGGAGATATTGGTGTAATATCCGGTCCATCTCAGGAACAGGTAATTCCGGTTCTGGCCCCACTCCCGCCAGGCATTCTCAAAGGTAAAGCCGTCGGGCACATCCGCGGGGACATAGTCTCCGAATTTCTCGTCGGCCATGGCCTCCTCCCAGGTGGGCTGCTCGCTGCCCCAGTCGGGGATCTCGCCGCCGTAGACCAGCAGGCTGTCCAGGTGCAGCGCTGTCCTTGCAAAGGTGTTGGCCGCCTGAGTGCACAGGTCCTCGGCGTCCTCCTCCTCCATCTGCCGGACCTCAAAGTTCAGCCCCGCGTCCCCCGACATCATGGTAATCTCGTAGATATAGCCCATCTCCCCGCTGCCGTCCCAGCCGTACCGGCCGCCCTTGGTGCCGTAGACCGTGACGCCGTTGAGCTGAGTGGAGGTCTGATTGGGGTCGATGACGTCGGTCAGGGGGTAATCCCCCGGCCGGACCGTGAGGGTAAAGCCGTTGCGGCTGTCGCTCCGGCTGACGCCGTTGAGCCAAAGCTGCCACAGGTTCCCCTCCCCGTCGTAGACGGCCTTTCCGGTGACGTCGTACCCCGTCCAGTACAGGGACCAGGGGGCGTCCTCCGCCCCGGGACCGGCCAGCAGCTCCACCATCTCCGTCCGGGTCAGCTGCTCCTCAAACCAGCCGTCCGGGTAGGCGATGGAGGCGCAGACTTCAGGAGCATCTCCGTACTCCACACCCTGGATGTTAAAGCTGCTGTGGGGCTGGCCGTCAAAGGGGTCCTCCGGCGAGAGGACATATTCGCTGTCCAGCTCCGGCGGAACGGATTCCGTGCTTCCCACGTCGGGGGACAGGGTCCCGGTTGTACCGGGGACATCCTCCAGCAGCCGGTCTGGGTCGGTATCCCCACCGGGAAGCCCCGCCAGCCGCCACATCCCAAAGGCAGCCGCGCACACCAGCGCCAGGCAGGCCGCCGCGGTCACCCACCGGGCGGGAGAGGGCCGCCGGGCAGGCCGCCGTTCTCCCTCCAGGGCGTCCATCAGGGCCCGATGCTCCTCCGGGCTCAGCTTCACCCGGTCCATATAAGAACGGTAGTGTTCCATGCTCTGCTCCTTTCACTCGGTATCCGCCAGAAGGGCCCTGAGCTTCTGCCTGGCCCGGGCGAGCCGGGACCGGACGGTGCCCTCGCTCTGGCCGGTCATAGCGGCGATCTCCGGCGTGCTGTACCCCTCGTAGTAGTAGAGGTGGACCGCCGCCCGGTCCCTGGGCGGCAGGGCCAGCACCGCCTCCAGCACGGCCTTCTCCTCCGGCTCGGGGGCGGGCAGGCCCTCGCTGAGGGCCGTGCGCCGCTTCCGCCAGGGCGAGCGGAGCCGGCCCCTGCAGCCGTTCACCGTCACCCGGATGAGCCATGCCTTTTCGTGCTCCGGGCCGTCAAACGCCGGCGCCTTCTCCAGATACTTGACAAATGTGTCCTGCACCGCGTCCTGGGCCTCGTGGGCGTCCCCCAGGATGGCCAGGGCGGAGCGGTACAGGGTGTTCTCGTACTTCCTCACTGTCTCTTCCAACCGGTTGGGGTTCATTCCCGTCCCCCCTTTCACCTTGTATACGCTTCGGAAGGGCCAAACGCTGCACCCCTCCTGCCATTTTTCCGCCGGAATTCTGTTCCGCCGCCGGCGGCTTTGTGCTATACTGGAGCTGTAAGCTCTGACATGTCCCGGTTTCCGGGCTTTTATACTGATACGAGGAGATTATTATCCATGGACAATCAGGATCTGCGCCTTGCCGTGCTCATCGACGCGGACAACGCCCCCCGCTCCGCCCTGCGGGACATCATGGCCGAGGCGGCGGTGTACGGCACGCCCACGGTCAAGCGCATCTACGGCGACTGGACCACCCCCAACATGGCCTCCTGGAAGCCCCTGCTGCTGGAGCACGCCATCACCCCCATCCAGCAGTACAGCTACACCACCGGCAAGAACGCCACCGACTCGGCCATGATCATCGACGCCATGGACCTGCTCTACTCGGGCCGGTGCGACGGGTTTGTGCTGGTGTCCAGCGACAGCGATTTCACCCGCCTGGCCACCCGGCTGCGGGAGGCGGGGATGAAGGTGTACGGCATGGGGGAGAAAAAGACCCCCCTGCCCTTTATCGTGGCCTGCGACAAGTTCATCTACATCGAGGTCATCCGGGCCGCCGGGGAAAAGGCCCGGCAGGAGGCGCTGGCGGCGTCCATGCCGGAGCCCGAGCCCGGCCCGGAGCCGGAGAAGGACAGCCCGGCCCAGCCAGCCAAGCGCCCGGCCAAAAAGGCGGCCAAAAAGAAGGCCGCCCCCGCCCAGCCCGCGCCCCCCGAGCCGGAGGAGATCGCCGGGGTTCCCAGGGCGGTGGTGGACCTCATCGCCGACTCCCTGGAGAGCATCGCCGACGAGGACGGCTACGGCTTCATGGGCAAGCTGGGCAATCTGCTGCTGAAAAAGCAGCCCGACTTTGACCCCCGGAATTACGGCTACTCCAAGCTGACCCAGCTGGTGAAGGCCCTGGACCGGTTTGAGGTGGTCTCCCGCCAGACCAGCGCCGACGATCCCACCAAGCACGTATACCTGCGGGATAAGCGCCGGAAATAATTACAGTTTGTATCCTCTATCTGAAGCAAAGGAGGAGCGCGGCAGACGCCGCGCTCCTCCTTTGCTTTGAAAAGGTCTTACGCAGAAGGGAACAGCCCTCGGCAGAGTTTCGCCGCCCCAGGCGGCGAAATAAAGTCCAACCGTTTTTTCCGGGGACATGCGCCTCGGAAAAAACACTGCTCAGCCCACAAACGTGCGCGCTCCGCGCGTGCGCTGCGGCGGGCTGCGTCCCCGCTCAAAAATGCCCGCATTTTTGAGCGGCTTGGCGGCAATGCCGCCAAGCCGAAAGGAGCGCGGCAGACGCCGCGCTCCTCCTTTGTCTTTTGTTTGGGGGACTTACTTGGCGTACTCCACAACCTTGGTCTCCCGGATCATATTCACCTTGATCTGGCCGGGGTACTCCAGCTCTTCCTCGATCTTCTTGGCGATATCCCGGGCCAGGAGCACCATCTGGTCCTCGCTGACCTTCTCGGGGGCCACCATGATGCGGACCTCCCGGCCCGCCTGGATGGCGAAGGACTTCTCCACGCCGGGGAAGGAGGAGGTGACCTCCTCCAGCTTCTCCAGGCGCTTGATATAGTTCTCCAGGTTCTCACGCCGGGCGCCGGGCCGGGCGGCGGACACCGCGTCGGCCGCCTGAACCAGGCAGGCCACAATGGTGCGGGGCTCCACGTCGTTGTGGTGGGCCTCAATGGCGTGGACCACGTCCTCGTTCTCCTTGTACTTCCGGGCCAGCTCCACGCCGATCTGGACGTGGGAGCCCTCCACCTCGTGGTCAATGGACTTGCCCAGGTCGTGGAGCAGGCCGGCCCGCTTGGCCTGGGCCACGTCGGCGCCGATCTCGGCGGCCAGCAGGCCCGCCAGGTGGGAGACCTCGATGGAGTGGTTGAGTACGTTCTGGCCGTAGCTGGTGCGGTACTTCATGCGGCCCAGCAGCTTGACCAGCTCGGGGTGGAGGCCGTGGACGTTGGTCTCGAACACGGCCCGCTCGCCCTCGGCCTTGATGGTGGCGTCCACCTCCCGCTTGGCCTTCTCCACCATCTCCTCAATGCGGGCGGGGTGGATGCGGCCGTCCTGGATCAGCTTCTCCAGGGCGATGCGGGCGATCTCGCGGCGGACGGGGTCAAAACAGGAGACCGTGATGGCCTCGGGGGTATCGTCGATGATCAGATCCACGCCGGTCATGGTCTCCAGCGTGCGGATATTGCGGCCCTCGCGGCCGATGATGCGGCCCTTCATCTCATCATTGGGCAGGGGAACGACCGACACAGTGGCTTCAGCCACGTGGTCAGCCGCGCAGCGCTGGATGGCAAGGGACAGAATTTCCTTGGCTTTGGCGTCGGCCTCTTCCTTGAACTGGGCCTCAATCTCCCGAATCTTCATGGCGGATTCGTGGGTGACGTCGGCCTCCAGCTGGTGGATCAGGTAGGCCTTGGCCTCCTCGGCGGTAAAGCCGGAGAGCCGCTCCAGGACCTCCATCTGGGTCTTTTTGACGGTGGCGACCTCCTCACGGGCTTCTTCCAGCTCGGTGAGCCTGGTCTGGAGCATTTCTTCCTTCTTCTCGATGTTCTCGGTCTTGCGGTCCAGGGTCTCTTCCTTCTGCTGGAGCCGGCGCTCCTGCTTCTGCAGGTCGGCCCGGCGCTCCTTCTGATCCCGCTCAAAGTCGTTGCGGGCCTTGAGGATCTCCTCCTTGGCCTCCACCAGCGCCTCCCGCTTCTTGCTCTCGGCGCTCTTGATGGACTCGTTAATAATCCGCTTGGCCTCCTCCTCGGCGCTGGAGATCTCCTTCTCGGCGACCTGCTTGCGCCACTTGACGCCAAGGGCGAAACCTATCAGCACGCCGACCAGCAGCGCGACGATAATTCCCACAATTAACATCCAAATGGGTACCATAAGGGCTGAACACACCTCCTACTTTCTTGGTTTTGATAACGTCAGTTATTTCATGGCATCGGCGGAGCTGGCGCTGCTTGTCCATTCCGCACAAAAATTGAAAAGCGCCCCCTGCTGCTTTTCAAAACTATACCTAGTCTATTTTAGTGCCGCCGCCCATTCCTGTCAAGAAAATTCGTATTCGATAAAAAGCGAAACAGGTGGAAAAACACGGCAGGGAGGCGGCTTCGCCTTCCTGCCGCGCAGTCTTCCGAAAAAGCCCCGGGGCTTTTTGACCCGCGAAAAATCCCTGCCGCAGTTCACAGGCGGCAGGGATTTTTTGCTTTACGCTCAGGTCATGGTGAAGAGCATTTTGGCCACCTCGCCCCGGCGGAGGGGGTCGGAGGGCATAATCTTGTTTTCATAGCCGCTGACGACCTCCTGGGCCACCAGGGTCTTGACATAGGCCAGGGACCAGTCGGGCACGCTGGCGGCGTCGTCAAAGGTCAGCTCGGCCTGGGCATACCCCTGGGCCTGTACCCGGCCCAGAATGGTCATGGCCTCGGCCCGGCTGATGGTGGCGGAGGCGTTGGCGCTCAGGTTGCCCGCGCCGTCGCTGCTCCCCTTCAGGTATCCCAGGGCGTACATGGCTCTGACGCCGGGCAGGGCCCAGTCGGGAATCTGGGCGGCGTCCACAAAGGGCAGCTCCACGTCGCTGTACTGGTTCATGTCCACCCCCAGCCAGCGGGCTACCATGGCGAAGAACTCTCCTCTGGTGATGGTCCGGTCGGGCTGGAACTGGAGGGTGCCGTCGGCCTCATTGGGCACGCCGGTGGTGATGCCCTGCTGATAGAGATAGTCGGCGTAACCGGCGGCCCAGTGGCCCTGGGTATCCGTAAAGATGGCGGCGGTCTCGCCGGTGTCCGCCGCGCTCTGGGTAGCGCTGCCCCGGCCGATGTTGCCGGAGGCGTCGGTCACGGTGACGGTCACCCGGTGGAGGCCGCTGTCCGCTGCGGGCAGGGCGGCGGTCAGCTTGGAGGACGCGGCGTCCCAGGTGAAGCTCAGGGGTTCTCCGTCATAGGTCAGGGCAATCTGGCTCTTGTCGAACTGCTTGTCCACGTCGTCGGATACCACGGCGGTGATGCCGCCGGACAGGCTCACCGACACGGTGGGGCAGACGCTGTCCTGAAGGGCCTCGTTGGAGGTGGTAATCTGGTCCAGCCAGACGGTACCGCCGGTGCTCTCCCCGCCGCCGTAGATAAAGTTGATGGACCGGATGGAGGCGGCATTGGCGGGCAGCTGGGCGGAGACATACCTCCAGCCGGTGAAGTTCAGGCTGGTGAGGGCCACCTCGCTGGTGGCGCCCTGTAGGTCGGCGATGGTGGCGGTGAGGCTGTTGCCCGATCCGTCGCCGTAAATCCACAGGTTCACCCACTTCTCCCCCTCGGCAATGGCGAGGGTGGTGGTCAGGCTGGCGGTGCCGGCGGTCTGGGCGTCGTACTCCGCCCGGAGGCTGCCGGCGCCGTAGCGCACATGGTCGGCGGCGGTCTCCTGGCTGAGCTGGACGGCCTCTGTGCCGCCCACGGAGTCAATGCCGTCCTCAAAGTCCTCCACCGCCTTCACATGGCCGGCCACGGTGACCGGGATGGTGACGGCGGTGCCCCCGGCCGAGACGGTCAGGGTGCCGCTGGCAGTCTTGTCGCCGGCGGTGATCACGCCGTTTTCGTCCACCGTGCCCACCGCCGGGTCCAGCGTCCAGGTGAAGCAGGTGTCCTGGGCGGTCAGGGCCAGCTTGCGGTAGACGGCGCCGGCCTTCAGATCCATAGTGCCGCCCGGCTCCAGATTGAGGGAGGTAACGGCCGCGCCGCTGGCCTCGCTGGAGAGGGTGATGCTGTCCGGCTTCTTGACCACGGTCATGGTGGTATAGCCGCTGGCCGTGCCGCTGGTGGCGGTAACCTGGGTGGCGCCGCTCTCGCTGCCGGCGGTAAAGAGGCCGCTGGTGTCCACCGTTCCGTCCCCGTTGCGGATGGACCAGGTGACGGGCGGCGTCCCCTCCATGGCGTAATAGGCGGTATCCAGCGGGGTGGCGGTGAGCTGCACCTGGGCCCCCGAGAGCACCAGGGACTCGCTGGGCGTCACATAGAGGCTGCCCAGCTCGCCGGTGGGCTGCAGATCGGTGGTCAGGAAGAGGGCCACGCTGTTGGCCCTCTCTCTGCCGTCGGAGGGCTTGTTGAGAACGGAGAGGCTGTCCCCGTCGGGGTAGGTGGCGCCGATGGTGGTGGAGCCGCCGCCGTCCAGGCTGATGGCGTCCACACAGCCCAGCTCCACCAGGCGCATGGCCACCTGGGTCAGGGTGGCGCCCACGCTGTACCCGGGCTGCTTGCCGTCAATGGTGTAGAAGATCACGGTTCCGTCGGCCTTCACGCCCACAGCGGTGTAGGCCGTCCGCTCAGAGGGCAGGCCGCTCTCCACCTTGCCGGCGGTGACCAGCTTGTAAAGGCCGCCCATGGCCTGTTCGGCCTCCTGCCAGATGGCGTCGGTGGTGGTCACGTCGATGTCGATAAGGTCCCCCGGCTGGAGGCTCTTCACGTTGGACAGCCAGTAGGAGTTGGCCTGGTTGTTGATGGACAAGACCGCCTTGCCAGCGGGGATGGCGATGGCTCCGGTGGACTCCAGCACCTGCTCCACCTTGTAGGTCACCCGGCTGCCGATCATGAGCTCGCCGCTCTGGGTCAGGGTGCCCTTGACCTCCTTGGCCGGGTCGGCCTCGCTGCCGGTCTGGGCGCCGCTGGTCAGGTCCTCGGAGCCGGTGATGTCCCCGTCCGCGGCGGAGGAGCCGCCGCTCTCCGCCGCCTCCTGGCTCTCCTCGGACACGTCCAGGTCCACGTCCACGCTCTCCCCCACGTCGTCCAGCACAGGGATGAGAATCACGTCGATGCCGGGCTGGGTGTTCTGAGTGGTGGCGCCGAAATCCTCGGTGAAGAGCACCATGCCGTCGCTGAGGCGGACCTTGTTGATGCCGCCGGTGACCTGGAAGGTGGTGTCATGGAAGGTGGCGGTCACCGTCAGGTCCGGCTTGCCGATGAAGGCGGTGCCGTCCCCCCGGAAGCCCACGGCGTAGTAGCCCTGGTTGTTGGTGCCGGGCACGGATCGGAGCACCCCGCCGGTGATGACGGTGCCAAGAGGCTCGCCGGTGGCCATCACATACAGGTCGCCGTTGATGCCGCCCACCAGCCGCCTGCCCTCGCCCTCCAGCCGCTGGGCCATGGCGGTGAGGGTCTCCCGGCTGGTGACCTTGTCGCCGTAGGCCACCACGGGGGTCACATTTTTGTTGGGCGTATAGGTAAAGTACCGCTCCGTCCGCAGATCTGAGTATGTATCACTCCAGAAAATCTGGTGTGTCAGCTCAGTGCCTGCGGACAGGCTGACCGTTCCGGTCTGTATATCGTGTCCCAGCGCCTCGGAGGCCCACGCCGCCGGGGCGAGTCCCAGGGCGGCGGCCAGTACCAGGGCGATGGTGCGTGTGCGAATTGACTTCATGCTCTCCTCCTGTCATGCGTGGCTGCGCGCTGCGTTTGTCGGCCTTATGCCTCATTATGTTAACATAATCTTTTCCTATTGTAAACAGCTTATCTCCTGGTAATACCAGAATTTTTCGTCAGTTCTCCGGCTTTTTCCCCATATCTTCCGCTTTTTTCTTCCCAAATGCCTCTCTGGCCTTGGGCAGCAGCTCAGACAGCGCCGACTTCTCCTGAACCTCCAGCAGCTCGCCGATGAGCTGGTTGGAGAGGAGGAAGCCCTGGGGGGTGAAATGCCAGCGGGTGTCCTGCCGGGCGGCCCAGCCGTGGTGCTCAAACTCGGCCAGCTTCTGCTCAATGGGCTCGAAATTCATATAGTACTGCCTGCGGTACTCCCACTCCTCAATGCCCCGGGTGGTGCGCATGCGGAGCATCAGGTACTCGCCGCCCCGCTCCCGCTTGGGGATGAGCTCGGACTCGTCAATGACCGTGCCGCCCTCCAGCACGCCGGAGATATAGCCGTCCAGATCCTTGACGAAGGAGTACCGCCGGCCGCCGAAGTCGGAGTGGGCGCCGGGGCCCAGGCCCAGGTAGGGCTTGCCCATCCAGTATTTCAGGTTGTGGCGGGACTGGCAGCCGGGCCTGGCGAAATTCGAAATTTCATACTGCCGGTAGCCCTCCTGCTCCAGCCGCTCCACCATCCACAGGTACATGTCCGCCTGGGCGTCGTCGTCGGGCAGCGCTTCTCCCCGGGTCACCCGCTGCCAGAGCGGGGTGCCCTCCTCCACCTTCAGCCCGTAGCAGGACAGATGCTCCGGCTTCAGCGCCAGGATCTGCTCCACGCTCTTCTGCCAGGAGGCCATGTCCTGGCCGGGCAGGCCGTAAATGAGATCCAGGGACAGGTTCTTTATCTTGGCCTCCCGGGCAGCGGCCACCGCCTGGCAGGTCTGCTCAAAGGTGTGGGGCCGGTGGATGGCCCGCAGCTCCTGGTCGCAGGCGGTCTGAGCCCCCAGGGAGAGCCGGTTCACCCCCGCCCGGCGGAGCCGCCGGAGCATCTTTACGTCCACGCTGTCCGGGTTGGCCTCCATGGTCACCTCAGCCTCCCGGCTCACGTCAAACCGCTTTTTTACCGCCCGCACCAGCTCTGCGATCCGTTTTTCCCCGTAAAAGCTGGGGGTGCCGCCGCCGAAATAGATGGTGTCCACCTGATACCCCTTGGCAAAAGGCGCCGTCTCCTTGATATGGGCCAGCAGGGCCTTCTGATAGTCGTCCATCCGGTCCTCCCGCCCCGCCAGGGAGTAGAAGTCGCAGTAGTCGCACTTGCTGCGGCAGAAGGGGATGTGGATGTAAATACCCAGCTTTTCCGTCATAGAGGGGCACCTCGTTCCTTGGTTTCTAAAGTAGACATTATACCCTCTTGTCCCCCCTCACTCAAGGCTGGAAATGTGAATTTTCCGGGCAGCGGAATTTTTTCCGTTTCCTCTTGACTTCTATGTAAAGTGTGCTATACTTTTATCGTAAAGCAAGCTTTACTTTTTCACAAGGAGGGATGTCTGACTTGAAAAACCGCATCGCCCAGCTGAGGAAGGCGGGCCGCATCACCCAGGAGGAGCTGGCCGAGGCCGTGGGAGTCACCCGGCAGACCATCATCTCCCTGGAGAACGGGCGGTACAACGCCTCCCTCCTGCTGGCCCACAGGCTGGCCCAGTATTTCCACCTGACCATTGAGGAGCTGTTTGTGTTTGAGGAGGATGAAACGTGAATCGATGCAGATATCCTCTGTCCCCTCTGTTCCGGTTAGGCGTTCTGCTGTTCTGCGCCGGAACTGCCGGTGAACGCCTCTCCCTGCTGCCCGGCGCGGTCTGCGCCTTTCTGTGCGGCGCGGGGGCAGCCCTGGGCCTTTGGGGGCTTTTCCTGCACACTCCCCTGGCCCGTCCGCTCCGTGCCTGGAAAGACAACATTTTAAGGAGGTTTTGACCATGATCCTTCGTCTCTTTTCCGCCGGTCACGGCGATTATCTTGCGGTGCTCCGCCGCCGCTGCTGGCTCTTCGGGCTGTGCATCGTCCTGGGTCTGGCCGCCGCCTGCGCGGGCTTTGTCCTGGCCGCTGCCGGCGCGCCTCTGCCCGACATGGCCATGGGCTTTTACTCCGGCTTCGGCACCGGCGTGGCCATCTGCGGCGTGGCAGGCCTCGCCGGTACCCGCCGCACCATGAAAGACCCCAAGAAGCTGCGGGCCTCCGAGATCAAGGAGACTGACGAGCGGCGCCACGAGGTGACCCGCCGGGCCGTCTCCCTCACCGCCCTGGTGCTCATCGTGCTGATCTACGTGGCCATGATGGTGTCCATCGCGGTGAACTTCACCGTGTTCCTCACCCTCATCGCCGCCGCCGCGGTGTTCTTCGCGGTGTTCCTCTCCTCCGTGGCCTACTACAACCATAAGCTGTGAGCGGAGACACGCGCGCGCCCCGGCGGCTCACCCTCGCCGTGTCCCCTGCCCAGGCGGGCCGGAAGGTGGACGCCCTCCTCCGTGGCCCGCTGGCCCTGTCGGGGACGGCCGTCAAACGGGCAAGGCGGCTGGAGGACGGCATTCTGCTGGACGGCGTCCGGGCCGCAGCGGGGGACCGGGTTCAGGCCGGGCAGGTGCTGTCCGTGGTGGTGGGGGACACAGAGGTGTCCGGGGCCATTGTCCCCGCCCCCGGCCCCCTGAACATTGTGTACCGGGACCAGGACGTGCTGGTGCTCAACAAGGCCCCCGGCGTGGCCGTCCACCCCGGCCCGGGCCATCATACGGATACAATCGGTAATTTCCTGATGGATTATTACAGAAAAGAGGGGATTTTGGCGGACTTCCACCCGGTCCACCGGCTGGATCGGGGCACCTCCGGCCTGCTGCTGGTGGCCCTCCACGGCCACGCCCAGGAGGTGCTCAAGGAGCAGCTCCACACGCCTTCCTTCCGGCGGGTGTACCTGGCGGTGTGCGAAGGCGTCCCGGAGCCCCTCTCCGGCGTCATTGACGCCCCCATCGGCCGGCTGGAGGGCTCCGTGCTGGCCCGGACCGTGCGGCCCGACGGCCAGCGGGCCGTCACCCGTTACCGGACCCTTGGGACCGGGCATGGCCGGGCCCTGGTGCGGCTGGAGCTGGAGACCGGCCGCACCCACCAGATCCGGGTCCACATGGCCCATATAGGCCACCCCCTCACCGGGGACTTCCTCTACGGCACCGAGGCCCCCGCTCTCATCCCCCGCCCGGCCCTCCATGCGGCGGAGCTGGTCTTCAACCACCCCATCACCGGCAGGCCCATGGCCTTTACGGCCCCGCTGCCCCAGGATATGGCGGCCCTGGCGCCGGAAGAATAGCGAAAAACAGCGTCCCGGGAGAGACCAAGCTCTCCCGGGACGCTGTTTATGCTCAGGCTGTCGAAAAAGTGGCTTCCGCCACTTTTTCGAAGGAGCTTCATTTGATTCCGTCATCTGCGGATGACGGAACTCTGCGAGGCTTCCTTTTCTGGGAGGTTTTTCGACACGCTGTATGCTGCAAGTCCGCAGTATTTCCGCCAGCGGCCGCTGCGCCACCGGAGGGTACACAGCACGCCCCGGAGGATGAGGTCCACAGCCATGGCGATCCATACCGCCTCCAGGCCCATGCCGAACTGGAACACCAGCAGGGGCGCCAGGGCGATGCGCACCCCCCACATGCACACCAGGCTGACCACCATGGGGAAGCGGACGTCCTGTCCGCCCCGGAGGGCGCCGGTAAACACGATGGAGGCGGCGAAGAAGGGTTCGGCCACCGACACGATGCGCAGCGCCATGGCGGCCTGGGCCACCACTTCCTGATCTGTGTTGAACAGCCCGGCCAGGGGCGCGGCCAGCAGGAAGAGGAGCACGCCGGTTCCCACGCACAATCCGAAGCCCAGCAGGCCGGACAGGGTGCCGTAGGCCTCGGCGTCCTCCCGGCTGCCCTCCCCCACCGACTGGCCCACCAGGGCGGTGGCGGCGTAGGAGATGCCGTAGGCCGGCAGATAGCACAGCCCCTCGGCGGTGGTGGCGATCTGGTTGGCCGCCAGGGCCACGGTGCCCAGGTGGGCCACCAGCGCGGTCATGGCGATCTGGCCCAGGTTTACGGTGGCCCGCTCGGCGGCGGAGGGCAGGCCCAGCATGGCCGCCCGGCGGAGAATGGGCCCGTCAGGCCGCAGGCCCTCCCGGAGATTCACCCGGTACCGTTCCCCCTGGCGCAGCGCCACCCACACCATGGCCGCTCCCGAGGCTGTGAGGGCGATGGCAGAGGCGATGGCCGCCCCGGCGGCCCCCAGCCCGGCGCCGGGGATGGTAACCGTCCAGCCCAGGATATCCGCCTGGCGGGTGGGGTAGATGAAGAAGAAGTTGAGCACAATGTTGAGCAGGTTGGCCATGGTATTGAGGATGAGCGGGGCCTTGCTGTTGCCCATGCACCGCAGCACCGCGGAGAACACAATGCCCGCCGAGGCAAACGGCAGGGCGGCAGTGTAGCACCGCAGGTAGGCCACGGCGGCAGGGTACACGTCCGGCTTTGCCCCCAGCCACAGGGGAATCAGCCCGGCCAGCAGCTGGTACACCGCCAGAGCGGCCAAGCCGCAGGCAAAGGCGCCCAGCACGCTCTGCCGCAGCACCTGCCGAACCCGGTTGTCGTCTCCGGCCCCTACCGCGTGGGAGATCTGAACCGAGAAGCCCACGCCTACGCCGGCCAGGATGCCGTTGATGAGCCAGATGGACGCCGCGTTCACCGACACCGCCGCCGTGCCCCCCGCGCCCAGAACACCCACCATGGCGGTGTCCACGTAGCTGACCATGGTGGCCAGAATCTGTTCCATAATCGCGGGCCAGGACAGCCGCCACATGGTGCCCATGCGGTGGCTCCCGGCCCGTTTCTTCCATTTCAAACTTTATATCTTCCTTTCCTTCGGGGCAGACACGCTTACACGCCGGTCAGGTCAAAATCGGGGATAAAGCCCTCGGTGGCCGAGAGCAGCTCCTGGGTAAAGCCGTCCAGATTCAGGGCGGAGAAGTACTCCTCCGCCGCACGGATCTCTGAGCTTCTGGCCCGGCGGTTGATCTCCGGGTACTCCGGGGCGCGGCCGCAGGGCACATACTGGCTCATGAGGGAGAAGAGGACCGTGTGGGGCGGGAACTGCTCCGAGACAAAGTCCATCACCGCCTTGGCCTCCTTCACCCGGCCGGGGAGAATCAGGTGCCGGATGAGTACGCCCTTCTTCAGCAGGCCGTCCCCATCCAGCTCATAGGGGCCGGTCTGGCGCACCATCTCCTTGATGGCGGCCACCGCCTTCTCCGGGTAGTCGGGCGCGCCGGAGTACCGCGCCGCGGCGGCGGAATCCAGGTACTTCAGGTCGGGCATGTAGATCTGCACTTTCCCCTCCAGAGCGCGGAGGGTGCTCACCTCATCGTACCCCCCCGAGTTCCATACCACCGGCACCGGCAGGGGCTCGGCCAGGGCCCTGGCGACGGCGTGGGAGAAGTGGGTGGGGTTGACCAGGTTGATATTGTGGGCCCCCTGGGCGATGAGCTCAAAGAAGATCTCCCGCAGCCGCTCCACGGAGATGGGCTTGCCGAAATTGCCGTGGCTGATGGCGTCGTTCTGGCAGAACACGCACTTGAGGGAGCAGCCGGAGAAAAACACGGTGCCCGACCCCCGGGTGCCCGAGATGGGGGGCTCCTCCCACATGTGGAGGGCGGCCCGGGCCACCACCGGCAGCTCTGGCATGGCGCACACGCCGCCGCCGGAGGTCCCGGTCCGCTCCGCGCCGCACCTGCGGGGGCAAAGACTGCACTTCATGGCCCTCACGCCTCTCCGCCCGGCAGGGTCTTGCGCCAGTCGGGCCCCAGGTCGCCCTCCTTCCAGTGCTTGCGGCACAGGCCGATGTACTGGTCGTTGGCCCCCAGCACCACCTGCTCGCCCTCCTTGAGGACGTGGCCCTGGGCGTCGAATCGCGCGTTGCAGGTGGCCTTCTTGCCGCACCAGCAGATGGTCTTGATCTCCTCGATGATGTCGGCGCAGGCCAGGAGCTCCTGGGAGCCGGGGAACAGGTCCCCCCGGAAGTCGGCCCGCAGGCCGTAACAGATGACGGGCAGGCTCAGGTCGTCCACCAGGTGGGTCAGGTACTGGACCTCCTCCCGGCTGAGAAACTGGGCCTCGTCCACGATGACGCAGGCGTAGGGCTTCAGCTCCTCGGGGGACATGGCCCTCAAGTCGGAAAAGTAGATGCAGGGGTTGCTCAGCCCGGCCCGGGAGGCCACAAAGCGGGCGCCGTCCCGCTGGTCAATGGCGGGCTTCACCAGCAGGGCCTCCTGGCCCCGCTCCTCGTAGTTGTACCGCACCATCAGGGCGTTGGCCGTCTTGCTGGAGCCCATGACCCCGTAGCGGAAATAGAGCTTTGCCATCCTTCTCTCCTCTTTCTCTCTCAATTTGGCCCAATATTACATGAGCTTCTTCACCATGTTCAGGTTCTTGCCCTCATAGGGGGCGTACCGCAGGGGCAGGTCCAGCTTCCCGCGGCGCACGATGGTGCGGTAGTGGGTGAAGGTGTCGAAGCCGGCCCGGCCGTGGCAGGCGCCCATGCCGCTGTTGCCCACGCCGCCGAAGGGCACGTGGGGATTGGCCAGGTGGATGACCGTGTCGTTGACGCACACGCCCCCCGAGGGCAGGGCGGAGAGGACGCGCCTCTCCAGGGTCTTGTCCCCGGTGAAGAGATAGAGGGCCAGGGGGCTGGCCTTCTGCTGCTGCCGGGCAATGAGGTCGTCCAGGCTGTCGTAGGTGAGCACGGGCAGCACCGGGCCGAAGATCTCCTCCTGCATGACCGGGTCCGTCTCCGCCACATCCACCAGCACCGTGGGCTCGATGCGCCGGGCCGCCGGGTCGGTGCGGCCGCCCACGGCGGTCCTCCCGCTTCCCATCAGACCGGAGACCCGGTTGAAGTGCTTCTCGTTGATGATTTTGGGCAAATCCGGCCCGGCCAGCGGGTCAGCGCCGTAGAGCTGGTGGATCTGCCCCTCCAGTTCCTTCACAAAGGCGTCCCGCAGACGGGTGGGGATATACACATGGTCGGGGGCCACGCAGGTCTGGCCCCCATTGAGAAACTTGCCCCAGGCGATGCGTCGGGCGGCCAGGTGGATATTGGCGTCGGGGGCGATGATCACCGGGGACTTGCCCCCCAGCTCCAGGGTGACGGGGGTCAGGTGCTTCGCCGCCGCGGCCATCACCGTCCTGCCCACGGCGGGGGACCCGGTGAAGAAAATATAGTCAAAGTTCTGCCCCAGCAGGGCGGCGTTTTCCTCCCTGCCCCCCTGGACCACGGACACATATTCAGGCGGGAAGATGTCCCCCAGCAGCTCCGCCACCGCCCGGGCCACGCTGGGCGCGTAGGCCGACGGCTTCACCACGGCGCAGTTGCCCGCCGCCAGAGCGGAGATGAGGGGCACCAGGGTGAGCTGCACCGGGTAGTTCCAGGGGGACATGATGAGGACCGTGCCGTATGGCTCCGGCGCCACCCGGCTGCTGGCCGGGAAGAGGGGCATGGCCGAGGGCCGGCGTTTGGCCGCCGCCCACTTCTTCAGGTGCTTGCGGGCAAAGCGCAGCTCGGCCAGGGTCATGCCGATCTCGCTGAGCCAGGACTCGTAGGCCGCCTTGCCCAGATCGGCCTTCAGGGCGGCGCACAACGCCCCCTCCCGCTCCTCCAGAGCCTGCTCCAGCTTTTTCAGCTGGATGAGCCGCCACTCCGTGCTGCGGGTGGCTCCGGTATTCCAAAATTCCCGCTGCCGGGACACCATGGCCTCAAATTCCATCCAGTACCTCCTGTATATTTCCCGCTCCGGCCAGCCCCTCCTCCACTAGGGGAGCGAAGGACTGGAAGGCGTTGGGCACGGCGTAGATCTGCCGCAGGTCGGAGCCGCCGGCCCACACCCAGCCCTCGGGCAGCTCCTCCGTCTCCGCCTGTACCAGCCGGGCGGTCATGTGCCATTCGATGTGGGTGAAGATGTGCTTCCCCGCGCCGCCCCACCGCTGAGACGCCGGGACGATGCCCCACGCTTCCAGTATACCCGTTTTTTCCGCCGGCTCATTGGGGTACTCCCACAGCCCGGCCAGCAGGCCCTTCTCCGGCCTGCGGCGGAGGGCCACCCGGCCCTCATGGAAGATGAGGTACACCGTCCGCTCCTCCACCCGCCGGGCCTTCTTGGGGGCCTTGACGGGGAGAACGTCGATTTTGTCCTGGGCCAGGGCGGCGCAGAAACCTGCCGCCGGGCATCTGTCGCACAGAGGCGCGCCGTTGGGCAGGCATACGGTTGCCCCCAGCTCCATCATGGCCTGGTTAAAGGCGCCCGGCATGGCGGTGGGGATGATCTCCTGCAGGGCCTGTCCCATCCGCTTCTTGGTGGCGGGAAGGGTGATATCCTCCTCGTCCCCGGCGACGCGGGAGACCACCCGGAGCACGTTGCCGTCCACCGCCGGAACGGGGATGCCGAAGGCGATGGAGGCGATGGCCCCCGCCGTATACTCCCCCACTCCGGCCAGGGTGAGCAGCTCCTCATAGCTGGCGGGCAGGGCCCCGCCGTACCGCTCCATCACCTGCCCGGCGGCCTTTTTCAGGTTGCGGGCCCGGCTGTAATACCCCAGCCCCTGCCAGAGCTTCATCAGGGTGTCGTCCTCCACCGCCGCCAGGGCGGCCACGTCGGGCAGGGCCGCCATGAAGCGGCTGTAATAGCCCATCACGGCGGCCACCCGGGTCTGCTGGAGCATAATCTCGCTGACCCAGACGTGATAGGGAGTGGGATCGCTCCGCCAGGGCAGCACCCGGGCGTTCTCATGGTACCAGGCCAGCAGGGGGATGGGCAGTTGTTCCAGTTCTCTCAAGGGTGACCTCCGCAGATATATTTTCTCTCAGAAAATGGGCGGACAAACCGCGTTGCGGCTTGTCCAGCAGACATTATATAATGAAGAAAAACTTTTTTCAACAGGCCAATCAAACCCATGCCCAAGTCCGTCTAATGGGTGAATGGAGCTCCAATTCAACTGAGAGGAGGGATCCCCTCTGGACGCCAACGAGTACGCCCACCGGGCGCATGAATACCGCGCCGCCCTGTACCGCACGGCCCTGCTCTATCTCCACAGCCCGTCCATGGCCCTGGACGCGGTGGACGAGGCGGTGTACAAGGGCCTGACCGCCTGCCGCAAGCTGCGCCAGCCCCAGTTCTTCCGCACCTGGCTGACCCGGATTCTCATCAACGTCTGCAACGACGAGCTGCGCCGCCGCGCCCGGGAGACCGGTATGGCCCAGCTGCCCGAGACGGCGGCCGAGGCCTTTGACAGCCTGCCCCTGAAGGAGGCCATTGCCCGCCTGCCCAAGGATCTGCGGGCGGTGGTCATTCTGCGGTACTTCACCGGCCTGACCCTGGCCGAGACCGCCCAGGCCCTGGACATCCCCCAGGGCACGGTGGTCACCCGGCAGCGCCGGGCCCTGGCCCTGCTGAAACTGGAATTAACCGACCCTGAGGAGGTGTGACCATGAACCGAACTGAGGAATTCAACGCCCTGCTCCACGAGCTGGAGCAGGCTCCCCCCCAGCTGGACGGCACGGTGGACCGGGCCAGAGCCAGGCTCCGCCGCAGGCGCGCCGGCCGCCGGTGGGGCATTCCGGCGGCCAGTTTGGCGGGCGTGGCCGCGGCCTTTGTGCTGCTGGTGAACTACTCCATGCCCTTTGCACAGGCCTGCTCCACAGTCCCCGTGCTGCGGGAGCTGATGGCCGCCGTGGCCTTCTCCCCCAGCCTGAAGCTGGCGGTGGAGCACAATTACGCCCAGTATATCGGCGCGGAACAGACACAAAACGGCGTCACCCTGCGCCTGGAATACCTGATTCTGGACCAGGGACAGCTTCAGTTCTTCCTGAAGGCCTCCGGACCCTGGGATTCCTACCAGGCCCATCCCACCCTGACCGACGGGGACGGCGTCCCCGTGGAGGGCAATGTCATCTCCTCCACCATCTTTGACCCTGACGAACTTGTGGGCGCCGCATCTGTTCACGTTTTGGGCGACAGCTTCCGCTTCCCCAACGTGCTGCGGATTACCTTCCACCTGACGGGCGAAAGTCACTCCGGTCAGGCCCCTGCCAGCGCCCTGGGGGATGAGGAGGAGACGGCCCCCGCCTACGAGGGCGACTTCTCCTTCGAAATTCCCCTGGACGCCTCCCACCTGAACGAGGTCATGTCCATCCCCATGGGGGACTGGGTGGAGGTGGACGGCCAGCGGCTCCGCTTCGCTCTGGACAGCTACCCCACCCACGGCCGCCTGACCGTGGAGGAGCACCCGGACAACACCGCCTCCCTGGCGGGCCTGGACTTCTACCTGGAGGACGAGAAGGGCAACAAGTACGAGGACAATCCCTCCGGTTCCATCGGCGGCCTGGGCAATGCCCGGATGTGCGACACCACCTTCTTTGCAGACCCCGCCCACCTGACCCTCTATATCACCCGTCTGGACTGGCTGGAGCCGGAGAAGGAGTGGGTGACGGTGGACCTGGAGCGGGGCGTGGCCCTGGACTCCCTGCCCGAGGGCGTGAATCTTGCGGTGAACCGGACGGGGGATTCCGCCCTGGAGCTGGCCCTGCTTGCCCCCTTCTCTCCGTCGGTCAATGAGAGCGCCACTTCGCAGTACCAGATGGACAGTGCCGTGCTGAGCCTGGAATCCACTTCTAAAATGGTGTTCTATCAGGTAGGCAGCGGTAATTACCGCTCCCCTGACGGCAAAGAGCACGATTTCGGCGGCCACAGCGTCATGCATGTGGGAGCGCTGTGGTGCGGCACGGATGGGGAACTGGCCGTGCCCGAGGGTTACTTTGTGGAGCTCTACCATCTGGTGGGCTATGAGGAGAACACCATAGACATCGGCCTCCACTTCACCCAGCGCAAGGACCTGGACACCCCTATTCCTGTCATTCTCAAGTAAGATGCAAAAAGCCCAGGGGGTGTGGAGTTTTCCACACCCCCTGGGCTTTTTGTGGACAAATATAAGAGATTATTTTTCCAGCTCCTCCAGCAGCGCCACCGCCTCGTGGACCATGCGGTCGCAGTGGGGCTTGCGCTCCTCGCCCCGCTGGGCAGCGGCGGCCAGAAGCTGGGCGCAGTCCAGGCAGCCGTTCTTTTCCTTAAAAGCGTCGGTCAGGGCCTTGGCCGCGGCGGCGTCCCTGCCGGTCATGCCCAGCACCATCAGCGCGCCGGTGACCGCGCCGCAGGTGGCGCCCCGGCGCATGCCCGCGCCGAAGTTGCTGCCCAGGGCGTTGGCCGCCTCGTGGCTCAGGCCGCACTCCCGGGCAAAGGGGATGAGCACCGACTGGCAGCAGTTGTAGTGTACCGTGGTGTCCGCCCGGAGGGCGCTTACGTGTTCCTGTTTCGTCATGGGTAATCCCCCGTTTTCTCTGTGGTTTATTCCGCATCCAGCACCATCTGGTTGTACTGCAGAAAGCGGAACCCCAGCCGCTCATAGAGCCGGGCGGCGCCTTCGTTGGCGCCGGTGACCTCCAGCCGGAAGCGGCGGCACTCCGGGTGCTCGGCCATCACCCGGCGGAACACCTGACTGCCGTACCCCTTGCCCCGGCAGCTGTCCTTAAAGTACAGCTCGTCAAAAATGAGCACCTTTCCGCCCATCTCCGAGGCGTAGCCCCAGGTCAGATAGCAGTAGCCCACCGGCGCGTCCTCCTCCAGCAGCAGCAGGCCCTCAATGAGGGGCTGCGCCGGGTCCACCGCGTCCCAGAAGGCCCGCTCCAGGATGGCCGGGTCCACCTGATGCTCCACGGCGGGGCTGTGGTAGAAGTCCGTCACCATGGCCATAACGGCGTCCCGGTCTCCGGACGCCATAGGTCTGATTGTCAGCATCTTACTCTTCCTTTCCATTGTATCTCAGTTGAAAATATCCGGATTGTCGCTGAACATCTGCTTCACCCGCTCCAGCAGGGGGCGGTGCTTGGGCCGCGTCAGCCCCGGGTCGGCCTCCAGCAGGTCATGGGCGGCCTGCTGGGCCTCCTTGAGCACGCGCACGTCCCCGGCCAGGTCGGCGATGTGGAGCTGGGGCAGGCCGTGCTGCCGGGAGCCGAAGAAGTCGCCGGGGCCCCGGAGCTTCAGGTCCTCCTCGGCGATTTTGAAGCCGTCGGTGGTGGAGGCGAGCGCCTTCAGCCGCGCCCGGCTGTCCTGGCTGCGGGTGGCGGTCATGAGCACGCAGTAGGACTTGTGCTTCCCCCGGCCCACCCGGCCCCGGAGCTGGTGGAGCTGGCTCAGGCCGAAGCGCTCCGCGTTCTCCACAATCATCAGCGCCGCGTTGGGCACGTCCACCCCCACCTCGATGACGGTGGTGGACACCAGCACGTCCACGTCCCCGGCGGAGAAGGCGGACATGACCGCGTCCTTGTCCTTCGGCTTCATCTTTCCGTGGACAAAGGCCACCCGCAGGTCGGGGAACACCTGGGTTTTCAGCGTCTCGGCGTAGGTGGTCACCGCCTTCAGGTCGGCCAGGCCGCCGGAGGCATCCTCCCCCTCCGGGTTCTCCTCCACGGCGGGGCAGACAATGTAGGCCTGCCGGCCCTCGGCCACCAGCCTGCGCACAAAGCCGTACATCCGCTGCCGCTTGTCCTCCCCCACCACAAAGGTCTCCACCGGCGTGCGGCCCGGGGGCAGCTCGTCGATGACCGACACGTCCAGATCGCCGTACACAATGAGGGCCAGGGTGCGGGGGATGGGGGTGGCGGACATGACCAGCACATGGGGCCGCAGCCCCCCCTCCGCCTTGGCGGCCAGAGCGGCCCGCTGGGCCACGCCGAAGCGGTGCTGCTCGTCGGTGATGACCAGCCCCAGCTTTTGAAATTCCACGCCCTCACTCAGCAGGGCGTGGGTGCCCACCATCAGGTCCACCTCCCCCGCCGCCAGGGCGGCCCTTGCCTTCCGCTTTTCGGCGGCCCTCATGCTGCCGGTGAGCAGCCCCACCTTCATCCCGGCGGGGGACAGCAGGGCGGACAGGGAGCGGAAGTGCTGCTCGGCCAGAATCTCGGTGGGGGCCATCATGGCGCTCTGCCAGCCGCCCCGCCAGGCCAGCCAGGCGCAGGCGGCGGCCACCGCCGTCTTGCCCGAGCCCACGTCCCCCTGGACCAGCCGGTTCATGGGCCGGCCGGAGGACATGTCCGCCGCCGCCTCGTCCACGGCGCGGCGCTGGGCCCCGGTGAAGGAGAAGGGCAGCAGGGACAAAAACGGCGTCAAATCCCGATGCTCCACCGCCGGGCCGGCGCCCCGGTCCCGGCCGGTGCGCAGCAGGGACATGCCGCAGGAGAGAAGGAAAAACTCCTCAAAAATCAGCCGCCTCCGGGCTATCTCCAGGGCCTCCCAGCTCTCGGGGAAGTGGATGTTCCGGCAGGAGAACTCCACCTGGGCCAGGCTGTGGGCCAGGCGCACCTCCTCGGGCAGCAGCTCGGGCGCCTGCGCGGCGCAAGCGTCCACGCACCGCCGGGTCAGCCCGGCCAGCAGGTTGTTGGAGATGCCCGCCGTCAGGGGGTAGACCGGCATGATGCAGCCGGTGAACCGGGCGGCGCCCTCCCGCTCGAACACCGGGTTGGTCATCTGCCGCTGTCTGCCCTGCCGCTCCACCTTGCCGTAGAAAATGTAGCTCTCCCCCTGGCGCAGGGCGTCCCGCACGTAGGCCTGGTTGAAGAAGGTGACGGTCATCACCGCCGTCTCGTCGGCCGCCTTCACCTTGACCAGCTCCAGGCCCTTGCGGATGTGGGACACCCGGGGTGTCTCGGCCACAAAGGCCGCCACGCACACCGGCTGTTCCTCGGGCGCGGCGTCAATGGTGGAGATTTTGGTCCGGTCCTCGTAGCTGCGGGGGTAGTACCCCAGCAGATTCTCCACAGTGGCCAGACCCAGCTTGGCCAGCCTGGCGGCTCTGGCGTCGCCGATACCCGGCAGCTCCTTCAGGCCGCTCTCCAGCGTCAGCGCCACGGTACTCCCCCCTTTCTCAGTCTTTGAGGCCTAGTCTACCATAAAACAGGCAGGCAAACAAGCGTTCTCCGTCGTCCGGTATTAAGGTCCGTCTTAATCCCGCCCTTTTCCTCTCTTTTTTCCGCTTTCTTCCCTAGTTTCCCGCCAAAGCGGGTTAAGTCCCCTCTTCTCTCCGGCTGTATTCCCCGTTCCCTTTTACGGTTTCCCTTAGCAGTTTTGCAGAAGAAATATATTGTTCTTTCATTTTTTCATGTTTTTCCCTCTGTCTTTGGTCTTTCTTTTCTTTTTTTGCAGAGCACAATAAAATTTATTGCAAAATCAGATTGCAGTCTGTATAATATTCTTTAACACATCAGTTTGACCGGAGTAAGGGCGGCACCGTCCCCCTCCGGACCGCGTCCGCCGCAGCGGGAAGAAAGGATGAATCAAGTGACAGAGCGTATATTCAATAAGGTACTGGTGGCCAACCGGGGCGAGATCGCCATCCGGGTGTTCCGCGCCTGCTACGACCTGGGGCTCCACACCGTGGCCATGTACTCCCACGAGGATATCAACAGCCTGTTCCGTACCCGTGCCGACGAGGCCTACCTCATCGGCCACAACAAGTCCCCTCTGGGGGCCTATCTGGACATTCCCGCCATCATCGACCTGGCCAAGCGGCGGAAAGTGGACGCCATCCACCCGGGCTACGGCTTCCTGTCCGAGAACCCGGACTTCGCCCGGGCCTGTGAGGAGGCTGGTATCAAGTTCATCGGCCCCTCTTCCGAGGTGCTGGCCCGCATGGGCGACAAGCTGGCCGCCAAGGCCACAGCCATCGCCTGCGGCGTGCCCACCATCCCCGGCTCCGACCGCCCCCTGAAGGACGCGGACGAGGCCCTGGAGAAGGCCATTTCCTACGGCTTCCCCATCATCCTCAAGGCGGCTGCCGGCGGCGGCGGCCGTGGCATGCGCCGGTGCGACAAGCCCGAGGAGGTGGCCCCCGCCTTTGAGCTGGTGCGCAACGAGGCCCGGAAGGCCTTCGGCAGCGAGGACATCTTCATTGAAAAATACCTGGTGGAGCCCAAGCACATTGAGGTGCAGATTCTGGGCGACCAGTACGGCAACGTGATGCACCTGGGCGAGCGCGACTGCTCCCTCCAGCGCCGTTACCAGAAGGTGGTGGAGTACGCCCCCGCCTGGAGCGTGCCCCAGGAGATCCGGGACAAGCTCCACGCCGACGCGGTGAAGGTGGCCAAGCACGTGGGCTACGTCAACGCGGGCACCGTGGAGTTCCTGGTGGACAAGGACGGCAACCACTACTTCATTGAGATGAACCCCCGGATTCAGGTTGAGCACACCGTCACCGAGATGGTCACCGGCGTGGATCTGGTGCGTGCTCAGATCCTCATCTCCGAGGGCTGCCCCCTGTCCGACCCCCGCATTGGCCTGACCAAGCAGGAGGATGTGCACATCAGCGGCTACGCCATCCAGTGCCGCGTCACCACCGAGGACCCGGCCAACAACTTCGCCCCCGACACCGGTAAAATCACCGCCTACCGCTCCAGCGGCGGCTTCGGCGTCCGTCTGGACGGCGGCAACGCCTACACCGGCGCGGTCATCTCCCCCTATTACGACTCCCTGCTGGTCAAGGTCACCGCCTGGGACAACACCTTTGTGGGCACCTGCCACAAGGCGGTGCGCGCCGTCAGCGAGGAGCACGTCCGGGGCGTCAAGACCAACATCCCCTTTGTCACCAACATCCTCACCCACCCCGCCTTCCAGGCGGGCAAGTGCCACACCAAGTTCATCGACGAGACCCCCGAGCTCTTTGACATCAACACCGGACGTGACCGTGCCACCAAGGTGCTCAAGTACATCGCCCAGATCCAGGTGGACAACCCCTCTGCCGAGCGCAAGCAGTACGATATCCCCCGGTTCCCGCCCGTCACCGGCAACCGGCCCGAGGGCCTCAAGCAGCTGCTGGACCGGGAAGGCCCCGAGGCGGTGAAGAAGTGGGTGCTGGACCAGAAGAAGCTGCTCATCACCGACACCACCATGCGTGACGCCCACCAGTCCCTGCTGTCCACCCGGGTGCGCACCCGCGACCTGCGTCTGGCGGCCGACGGCACCAGCGAGATTCTCTCCGACTGCTTCTCCCTGGAGATGTGGGGCGGCGCCACCTTCGACGTGGCCTACCGGTTCCTTCACGAGTCCCCCTGGGAGCGGCTGGACACCCTGCGGAAGAAGATCCCCAACATCCCCTTCCAGATGCTCCTCCGGGGCGCCAACGCGGTGGGCTACACCAACTACCCCGACAACCTGATCCGGGAGTTTGTGAAGGAGGCAGCCCGCAGCGGCATCGACGTGTTCCGCATCTTCGACTCCCTCAACTGGGTGCCCGGCATGGAGGTGGCCATGGAGGAGGTGCTCAAGGAGAACAAGCTCTGTGAGGCCTCCATCTGCTACACCGGCGACATTCTGGACCCCAAGCGGGACAAGTACACCCTGCAGTACTATGTAAATCTGGCCAAGGAGCTGGAGCGCCGGGGCGCCCACCTGCTGGCCATCAAGGACATGTCCGGCCTGCTCAAGCCCTATGCGGCCAAGAAACTGGTGTCCACCCTCAAGCAGGAGGTGGGCCTGCCCATCCACCTCCACACCCACGACACCACCGCCAACCAGGTGGCCGCCTACCTGATGGCCGCCGAGGCGGGGGTGGACATTGTGGACTGCGCCATCGCCTCCATGTCCAGCCTGACCAGCCAGCCCTCCATGAACGCGGTGGTGGCCGCCCTCCAGGGCACGGAGCGGGACACCGGCCTGGACCTGCAGCGGCTGCAGAAGCTGGACGACTACTGGGCCGACGTGCGCCTGCGGTACGACCACTTTGACCACGGCCTGAAAAACCCCACCACCGACATCTACCGCTATGAGATCCCCGGCGGGCAGTACACCAACCTCTACCCCCAGGTGGTCTCTCTGGGCCTGGGCCACCGGTTTGAGGAGGTCAAGGAGATGTACAAGACCGTCAACGACATGCTGGGGGACATCGTGAAGGTGACCCCCTCCTCCAAGATGGTGGGCGACCTGGCCATCTTCATGGTGCAGAACAACCTGACGCCGGAGAACATTGTGGAGCGGGGCGAGGCCCTCACCTTCCCCGACAGCGTGGTGAGCTACTTCAAGGGCATGATGGGCCAGCCTGCCTGGGGCTTCCCCGAGGACCTGCAGCGGGTGGTGCTCAAGGGCGAGAAGCCCATCACCTGCCGTCCCGGCGAGCTGCTGCCTCCCGTGGACTTCGACGCCGTGCGGGAGACCATGCGTCCCTTCATGTGCGGCGATGAGATCAACATGCGGGCCATGCTGTCCTACTGCCTCTACCCCAAGGTGTACGAGGAGTACCGCCAGCACCGCAACGAGTACGGCTACATCGCCCGCATGGGCAGCCATGTGTTCTTCCACGGCATGGCCCTGGGCGAGACCAACCAGATCAACATTGAAGAGGGCAAGACTCTGGTCATCAAGTACCTGGGTCTGGGCGACCTGAACGAGGACGGCACCCGTACCGTCCAGTTTGAGCTCAACGGCCAGCGCCGCGAGGTGGCGGTGCCCGACCGGACCGCCGAGGTCAAGGGCGTCCAGGTCACTCTGGCCGACCCGGCGGACAAGAGCCAGGTGGGCGCGTCCATCCCCGGCATGGTGTCCAAGGTGAGCGTCCAGCCCGGCGACAGGGTGGAGGCCAACCAGGTGCTGGGCATCATCGAGGCCATGAAGATGGAGACCAGCGTGGTGGCCCGTCTGGCGGGCACCGTGGAGGCCATCCATGTCCAGGAGGGCGACAACGTCAAGGCCGGCCAGCTGCTCTTCACCGTCAGGCCCGACTGATATTCCGTCTCACAGACATACTCTTTCAGCGGCACGGACGCCGGAAAAAAACATTTTATGGGAGAAACCGTATGGTGGATGTATATCAGCATTGTCCCAGATACGAGGACGGGCGCTATATTTTGAGACTGGTGTGCCCGGAGGACAAAAAGGACCTGTTAAAAGTATATTCCGACAAAGAAGCAGTGCCGTTTTTCAACAGCGACAACTGCGGCGGAGACGATTTCCACTACACGACGGAAAGCAGAATGGAACAGGCCATTGCATACTGGCTCTGGGAGTATGGCAGGCAGGGGTTTGTCCGCTGGGCGATTCTGTCGAAAGCCGCCGGGGAGGCGGTGGGAACCATAGAGCTGTTCCACAGAGACGCCGCCGACTACTTTACAAACTGTGGTTTGCTCCGGCTGGACCTTCGGAGCGACTACGAGCGCGCAGGCGAGATCGCCAGGATCCTGGGGTTGATCCTGGAACCTGCCTATGTGCTGTTCCACTGTGACAAAATCGCTACAAAAGCGGTCCCATCCGCCGCAGAGCGCATTGCCGCGCTGAAACACCTGGGCTTTCAGCCCTCGGCGGAGCATTTGGCAGGGCATGACGGAACTGCGTATGACTCCTATTTTGTATTGACCCGGCCGGCGGTCTGACACCCGGTCTTATCACAAAGAGAGCGCGCGCCGCTGTGCGGTGCGCGCTCTCAGGCTGTCGAAAAAGTCCTTGGACTTTTTCGACAGCCTTCAAAAACGCCATTACTTTCGCGCCGCACAGCGGCGCAAAAGTCCTCGCTCCGCTCGCCGGAAACCTTGCACAGCAAGGCTTCCGGGACATTCGATCCCACGCGAGGCGGGCGGCTGCCCCCTCGCGCTCCCCCGCCCCGACACAGCCCAAATTCTGTTCAACCGAGGTTTTTCGACACGCTGAGAGCGCGCGCCGCGGGGGGGCGCGCGCAGGGGGAGTCCGTCAGCCCTCCCGGTCCTTCTTATCCTTCTTGTCCTTTTTCCCCTCTTCGCCCTCCTCGGGCAGCACCACCACTTTGATCTCCATGACCCGGCGGTGGTCCACCCTGGTGACGGTCACGTCCAGGCCGTCGGCCTGGAACCGGTCCCCCTCCGCGGGGATGCGGCCAATCTGCTCCATGACCCAGCCGGACACCGTGTTGGCGTCGCAGCTGCCCTTGATGGAGAACAGGTCGTACAGGTCGGTCAGATCGGCGGAGCAGGAGATGAGGTAGCTGCCGTCTGCCTGCTTCTGGAACTGCTCAATGACCTCGTCGTGCTCGTCCCAGATCTCGCCCACCAGCTCCTCCACAATGTCCTCCATGGTGACCAGGCCCTCGGTTCCGCCGTACTCGTCCACCACAATGACCATGTGGGCCTTCTCCCGCTGGAGAATGCGGAGCATCTGAGAGATTTTGGTGTTTCCGGTGGTGTAGAGTACCGTGCCCATAATGGCGGAGAGATCGCTGATGCCGTGGTAGCGGGCGGCGTGGAAGTCCTTCTCGTGGATGACGCCCACAATGTCGTCAATGTCCTCGTGGTACACGGGCAGACGGGAGAAGCCGCTCTCGGCAAATACCTTGGCCACCTCGTCCATGGCGGCCGTGTCCTCCACCGCCACAATGTCCACCCGGGGGGTGAGAATTTCCTCCACCTCCATGTCGCCGAACTCAATGGCGGAGCGGATAAGCTCGCTCTCGTGCTGATCCAGGCCGCCCTCGTCCTCGGCCTGGTCCACCATGGTGATGAGCTCCTCCTCTGTGATGCCCTCGTCCTCCTTTTTGTGGAAGACAAGGCTGAGCAGCTTTTTCCACTGGGTAAAGAGAAAGTTGAGGGGCCGCAGCAGGGTGATGAAAAACTTCAATATGGGCGCGGAGAACATGGCGAAGGTCTCGGGGGACTCCTTGGCCAGGCTCTTGGGGGAGATCTCGCCGAAAATCAGGATGACCGCCGTGAGCACCACCGTGGACACCGTGGGGCCGTAGGCCCCCAGCAGCTTGGTGAAGAGGACCGTGCCGATGGTGGTGGCGGTGATATTGACAATATTGTTGCCTATCAGGATAGTGGAGAGCAGGCGGTCAAAGTCCTCCTCCAGCTCCAGAACCAAGGCCGCGCGGCTGTCGCCCGCATCGGCCCGGCTCTTCATCCGTACCCGGTTGAGGGAGGAAAAGGCGGTCTCCGTGGCCGAGAAGTAGGACGACATGGCCACCAGGAAGATGAGGATAACTATCATGATAATACTGGCACTGTCCATAATGGAACTGATCACTCCTAAGTAATATGTATTTGCAGGAACTGCCCCGGTATTTTCCCGTTTTTGTGCGCAAAAGGACAGCCTTATCCCACAGGGATAACGCTGTCCTCAACGGATGCAACTATGCAGTTGGGTAAGGGGGGCTCGTCCACGAGGGCTCACCGGATCCTTTCCTGTTTGATTAGTACAGATGATATCACAGCCCGGTATAAAATGCAAGAGGCGCGTTTTCCCCGCTCGGGCCGAAAACTTTTTCCTATGCAGCAAAATGGTTTGCCATCCCCTATAATTTAAGCTATACTAGCCTTATACAGCCTGCCGGGGCGGCGCGTATCCCTCCCTCTCAGGCTCTGATTCACACACGCGCCCCGCCGGGGCCCACGGAGGTTTCTATGGACCAGCTGCAATTTTTTGTTCCCACCCTGTTCGGCCTGGAGGGGCTGGCCGCGGACGAGCTGCGCCGCCTGTCTCTGGCCGGCGTGCGGGCGGAAAACGGCCATGTGCTGTGTACCGGCCGGCCCGGGGACATCCCCCGCCTCAACCTGAACCTGCGCACCGGTGAGCGGGTCCTGCTGGTGCTGGGCTCCTTCCCCGCCCCCGACTTTGAGGCCCTGTTCGAGGGAGTGCGGGCCATCCCCTGGGAGGACTATCTCCCCAAAAACGCTGCCTTCCCCGTGAAGGGGCACAGCCTCAACTCCGCCCTCCACTCGGTGCCCGCCTGCCAGTCCATCGTGAAAAAGGCGGCCGCCGCCCGGCTGGGCAGGGCCTACGGGCTGGAGACCCTGCCGGAGAGCGGCCCCCTGTTCCAGATCCAGTTTTCCGTTATGCGGGACACCGCCACCATCCTGCTGGACACCAGCGGCGCCGGGCTCCACAAGCGGGGTTACCGGGCTGTGGGCGTGGCGGCGCCCCTGCGGGAGACCCTGGCCGCCGCCATGGTCATGCTGTCCCAGTACCGGGGGAGGGATCCCTTCTGCGACCCCTTCTGCGGCTCGGGCACCATCGCCATTGAGGCCGCCCTCATCGCCAAAAACCGCGCCCCCGGCCTGGACCGGTCCTTTTCCGCCCAGAAGTGGCCCTGGCTGCCCGCCCAGGCCTGGATGGACGCCGCCGGCGAGGCCATGGACAAGGAGTTTGACGGCCAGTACGACATCTGGGGCGGCGACATCGACCCCAGGGCGGTGGCGCTGGCCCGCTCCAACGCGGAAAAGGCCGGGGTGGACGATCTGGTCCGCTTCGAGGTGGCCGACGCCACCCGGTTCCACCGCAGCGAGCCCTACGGCCGGGTGGTCACCAATCCCCCCTACGGCGAGCGCATCATGGAGAAGAAGGAGGCCGAGGGCCTGTACGCCGCCTTTGGGCAGGCGGTCCGCGGCCTGCCCGCCGGGTGGCGGGTGTCCGTCCTGTCCTCCCACACGGAGTTCGAGCGCACCTTCGGCCGCACCGCAGACAAAAAGCGGAAGCTGTACAACGGCATGATCAAGTGCGACCTGTTCCAGTACCACAAGCGGTAACGTCCCTCCGTCCCCGGCGGGAGATGCCGCACACTGTCAAAGGAGTCTGAAATGAAACGAACCATCCGCAACCTGTCCCTGATTCTGTCTCTGGCGCTGGTCCTCTCCCTGGCCGCCCCCGCCGCCCTGGCGTGGGAGGTCAGGGGCAGCTACACCGAGGGCATGGCCACCGCCACCGACGGCTCCGCCTGGGGCTATGTCAATGCCTCGGGCATTGTATCCATCCCCATCCGGTTTGAGGAGGCCTCCGACTTCTCCCTGGGCGTGGCCCTGGTGAAGGAGGACGGCAAGTACGGCCTGCTGCGGCAGGACGGGCTGTGGCTGCTGGAGCCCCTGTATGACAGCCTGACCGCCGTGGACTGCGGGGTGTATATCGCCCAGCGGGAGGGAGCGTGGGAGCTGCTGACCGTGGTGCCTGTGCCCGGCGAGGACGGCGCCTCCCACCAGCTGTATACCGGCGCCAGCTCCATCACCGTGGAGCAGGGGAGCCAGGGCAGGGAGATTGTCATCCAGTGGGCCGGCCGGGACAGCGTCCACATCGCCGTCTCCTCCCTGCCCATGGTGCTCACCGGCCTGGGCGTACCCTTCGCCGCCTTCTCCCTCCGCTCCGACCGCGCCGCCGCCTTCTCCGACGTGTCCGGCAGGGACTGGTTTGATCTGTGGGTGGATCTGGCCTATAACCTGGGCCTGATGGAGGGCCCGGGGGACGGCACCTTCCTGCCCTACAGCACCCTTACCGTGGGCGAGGCCCTGAAGATGGCCGCCGTGCTGGACAGCACCTACTCCGGCAGGGCCTTCTCCAGCGGCGGCGACCCCTGGTATACCAACGCGGTGAACTACTGCCTGACCAACGGCATTATCTCCGGCAGCACCTTTGACAGCTACACCCGGCCCATCACCCGGGCCGAGCTGGCCCTGGTGCTCTCCGCCACCGCCCCTGTCCGGGATTCGGAGGACATCAACGATGCCAGCCGCGTCGCCTCCTCCATCCCCGACGTGTCCGGCGGCGACTTTGCCGCCGGCTCCATCTACGCCCTGTACGCCAAGGGCATTGTCAGCGGCAGCGACAAGCAGCTGACCTTCCGGCCCGAGGCTGTCATCACCCGCAGCGAGGTGGCCGCCATGGTGGCCCGCATCGCCCGGCCGGAGCAGCGGATCCTCCTCTGGCCCTCCGCCGACTCCCCCGCCTATTACTACGCCGCCGGAATTCAGCTTTCCGCCCCCACTTCCTGATAAGGAGCTGTGCCTGCTTTGAAGCACCTGTTCATCATCAACCCCGCTGCCGGAAAAAACGGCAGCACCGACGCCCTTGCCGCCCAGATTCGGGATATTTTCGGCGGCCGGGGACTGGAGTATGAAATTGCCTTTACCAGCGGCGCGGGCACCGGGGAGACCCTGGCCCGGGCCGCCGCCCAGTCCGGGGCGCCGGTGCGCATCTATGCCTGCGGCGGGGACGGCACCCTCAACGAGGTGGTCAACGGCGCCGCCGGGTACGACAACGCCGCCGTCACCAACGTGCCCAAGGGCACGGGCAATGATTTTCTGAAAATCTTTGGGAAGAACTACCGCGCCCGGTTCTCCGATCTGGCCGCCCTGGCGGACGGTCCCCAGGCGGCTCTCGACCTGATGGACTGCAACGGCAAGCTGGGTCTGGGGGTCATCTGCGCCGGGGTGGACGCCCGGGTGGCCGCCGACGTACATAAATACAAGGCCCTGCCCCTGGTGTCCGGCGTGGGGGCCTACATTCTCTCCCTGGTGGTCAACGTGTTCAAAGGCCTCACCCGCCCCACCGAGATCCAGGTGGACGGCGAGACCCTGGACGGCCCCAGCACCATCATCTGCATCTGCAACGGGCGGTACTATGGCGGCGGCTTTATGCCCGTAAAGGATGCCCAGCCGGACGACGGTATCCTGGATATGCTGGTGGTGCCCAGGGTGAGCCGCTTCACCTTCTTCCGCCTGGTGGGCAAGTACGCCAGGGGTCTCTACCGCCAATGTCCCCAGGTCATCCGGGACTTCCACTGTCAGAAGATCGCCTTCACCTCCCCGGAGGAGCTGGTCGCTGTTGTGGACGGCGAGGTTATGCGCTCCCGCAGCTTTACCGTCCGGCTGTCCGAAAAGAAAATCAACTTTTTCTATCCCTCCGATGTGTTTTGGCGTGAAAGTTTACAGACTGCTAACAATTATGAAAGCCATTTTTCTACAATTTCGTGATATCAGGAGAAAAACGGAGCTTCCAGTATTTTGAGTGAGCTGTTTTTAAAAACGCTGGATTTTCAACCAAATTTGGTTGAAAATCCAGCGTTTTTTTACTTGCACATTTTGCATTCCAAAGCTATTATTATAAGTACGTTAGCACTCCATTAAAATGAGTGCTAAGGCATGGACAGTTTACAAAACAAATGCTTCATATATGCAAGGAGGAACCAGCTATGAATCTCAAACCCCTGGCTGATCGCGTGATCATTAAGATGGTAGAGGCCGAGGAGACCACCAAGAGCGGCATCATCCTCACCGGCTCCGCCAAGGAGAAGCCCGAAGTGGCTGAAGTGATCGCCGTGGGCCCCGGCGGCATGGTGGACGGCAAGGAAGTCGTCATGACCGTGAAGGTGGGTGACAAGGTCATCACCAGCAAGTACTCCGGCACCCAGGTCAAGGTGGAGGGCGAGGAGTACACCATCGTCCGCCAGGGCGACATTCTCGCCATCGTCGAGTAATCAGAAGCGCTGAATGCCCGGGAGCAGGCGCACAGCGAACCGCGCAGACCGAAAAACAGGCCGGTGAAAGCCGGCGGTATTTTCGGCGGAGCGGTGAGCAGTGTGCCGTTGCGGAGGGCATGAAGCGTGACAATCAGAAGCGCTGAGCCGCCGCGAGCAGCGCGAATGGACGCACATTTACCCTGAACTCATCTCACAAATTGGAGGTTTTTCATTATGGCTAAGATTATCTGCTACGGCGAAGAGGCCCGTCATGCTCTGGAGCGGGGCGTGAACCAGCTGGCTGACACCGTGAAGATCACCATGGGCCCCAAGGGCCGCAACGTGGTGCTGGACAAGAAGTTCGGCGCTCCCCTGATCACCAACGACGGCGTGACCATCGCCAAGGAGATCGAGCTGGAGGACCCCTTTGAGAACATGGGCGCCCAGCTGGTGAAGGAGGTCTCCACCAAGACC